>NZ_JBNRIK010000016.1:0-38634 GCF_053557975.1 Pseudomonas sp. XP2 | reverse complement strand
GGGGGTGGGGCTTTGGCCCGCGAAAGGGCCGCAAAGCGGCCCCATTTCACGCCTTGAATGCCGAGCGATATTCCCCAGGCGTTGCACCAAGCGCCTGCCGGAACCGGTTACTGAAATGGCTGGCACTGGCAAACCCGCACAAAAGGGCAATCTCCCCCAGCGGCATCACCCCCAGTTGCAGCAGCTGGCAGGCCCGGTGCAGTCGCCGGGCCAGCAGGTATTGGTGCGGCGGTAGCCCGAAACTGGTACGGAACATGCGCGCAAAGTGGTATTCGGACAAGTTGCAGCGCAAGGCCAGTTCACCCAGGGTAACCGGCTGGTCCAGGTGCGCCTCGATGTAGTCGACCAACTGCCGGCGCAGGTTCGGCGCCAGCCCGCCTTTCAGGCGCAGGCCCTGGCGCAGCCCCACCTGGCTGAGCAGCGCATGGTCGACGATCTCGTGTGCCAGGCTGCTGGCCAGCAGGCGCTCGCCGGGCTCGTCCCAGTCCAGCTGAATCAGGTGGCGAAAACGTGCGGCCTGTTGCGGGTCGTCCAGAAAAGTCGCTTCCTGCAATTGCAGCTCTCGCGGTTCCCGATCGAGCAGGCGCACGCAGCCCAGGGCGAACTGTGCCTCGCTGACATACAGGTGGGCCAGGCGGATTGCACCATTGACCACCCAGTTCGATTCCTGCCCGGCCGGCATCACGCACAGCTTGCCGGGCGCACCTTTGTCGGCCGGGCGCTGGCGGCGGAAGGTGCCGGTGCCGTCGGCGATGTAGCACGACAGGGTGTGATGGGTCGGCGCCTGGTAGTCGCGGGCATCGTCGCGGTTGCTCCACAACGCCCCCGCCAGCCCATCGCCCAGGTGTGCGCTGAGTTCCAGCCGGGCGTGGGGCGAGGCGTGCATGGCGTTGAACACTTGCAGCTGGGTGAGTGGCGTCATGGGTGGTTCCTCTGACGGCCATCGTACTGCGCTTGCGCCGCAGTGACAGCTAGCTGAGAGGGAAAAGCGCAAGTTTGTGCAAGCGGTTAATGCCAGGAGGACGAACACTGAGGGCCTCGGCGAGGGCTGCGCCCTCGATTCGCGGGACAAGCCCGCTCCCACAGCATGCGAAGGCTGCACGGTATTTGTGGGAGCGGGCTTGCCCCGCGATGCGCCGGGCACCGATTTTGAGAGGCCCAAGGAACCGCCGCCATGAACCTGTCACTCTACCTGCTCACCGTCCTGATCTGGGGCACCACCTGGATCGCCCTGAAGCTCCAGCTGGGCGTGGTCGCCATCCCGGTCTCGATCGTCTATCGCTTCGCCCTTGCGGGCCTCATCCTGTTCGCCATCCTGCTGCTCACCCGTCGCCTGCAACCCATGAACAGGCGCGGCCACCAGATCTGCCTGGCCCAGGGCCTGTGCCTGTTCTGCGTCAATTTCATGTGCTTCCTCACCGCCAGCCAGTGGATTGCCAGTGGCCTGATCGCCGTGGTGTTTTCCACGGCGACCTTGTGGAACGCGCTGAACGCGCGGGTGTTCTTCGGCCAGAAGATCGCCGCCAATGTGCTGGGCGGCGGTGCCCTGGGCCTGCTCGGCCTGGGGCTGCTGTTCTGGCCGGAGCTGTCGCACCATGCGGCCAGCCGTGAAACCCTGTACGGCCTGGGCCTGGCCTTGCTCGGCACGCTGTGCTTCTCGGCGGGGAACATGCTGTCGAGCATGCAGCAGAAGGCCGGGCTCAAGCCCATGACCACCAATGCCTGGGGCATGGTCTACGGCGCCGCCATGTTGATGGTTTATTGCCTGTTCAGCGGCATTCCTTTCACCATGGAGTGGAACACCCGCTACATCGGTTCGCTGATGTACCTGGTAATTCCGGGTTCGGTAATCGGCTTCACTGCCTACCTGACCCTGGTCGGGCGCATGGGGCCGGAGCGGGCAGCCTACTGCACCGTGCTGTTCCCGTTGGTGGCGTTGAATGTGTCGGCGGTGGCCGAGGGGTATCAGTGGACGGCGCCGGCCTTGTGCGGGCTGGTGGCGGTAATGGCGGGGAATGTGCTGGTGTTTCGCAAGCCCAAGGCGAAGGTGGCTGAGGGTATTTTGGTGGCTAAATAGATAATCTGTTGCCTGTACCGGCCTCTTCGCGGGCAAGCCCGCGAAGAGGCCGGTACAGGCAAAGTAAGGCTGTCAGCCCTTCCACACCTGCGGGTTCACCAGGTCGCGCGGCCGCTCACCCAGCAGCGCCGCGCGCAGGTTGTCCATCGCGCGGTTGGCCATGGCCTCACGGGTTTCGGCAGTGGCCGAACCAATGTGCGGCAACGTCAGCGCATTGGGCAGTTTGAACAGCGGCGAATCGCTCAGTGGCTCCTTCTCGTACACATCCAGGCCAGCCCCACGAATGGTGCCGTTCTGCAACGCTTCGATCAGCGCTGCTTCATCCACTACCGGCCCGCGGGCGATGTTGATCAGGAAGGCACTTGGCTTCATCAGCTTCAGTTCCCGGGCGCTGATCAGCTTGCGGGTGGCGTCGGACAATGGCACCACGATAACGACGAAGTCCGCTTCGGCCAGCAACTGCTCCAGGCTGCGGAACTGTGCGCCCAGCTCTTGCTCAAGCGCGGTCTTGCGGCTGTTGCCCGCGTAGATGACCGGCATGTTGAAGCCGAACCGGCCACGACGGGCAATGGCGGCACCGATGTTGCCCATGCCGACGATACCCAGTGTCTTGCCATGCACATCGCTGCCGAAGAGCGCCGGCCCCACGGTGGCCTGCCAGTTGCCGGCCTTGGTCCAGGCATCCAGTTCGGCCGTGCGGCGGGCGCAGCCCATGACCAGCGAGAAGCCCAGGTCGGCGGTGCTTTCGGTGAGTACGTCGGGGGTGTTGGTCAGGGCGATGCCGCGTTCGTTGAAGTAGTCCAGGTCATAGTTGTCGTAGCCGACCGACACGCTGGACACCACCTCCAGCCTGGCCGCGCCTTCAAGCTGCGCACGGCCCAGCTTGCGGCCAACGCCGATCAGGCCGTGGGCCTCAGGCAGGGCTTCGTTGAACTGGGCGTTGATGTCGCCGAGCTTGGGGTTGGGCAAAATCACGTTGAAGTCTTGCTGCAGGCGCTCGGCCATGGCCGGGGTGATACGGCTGAAGGCCAGGACGGTCTTTTTCATCGGGCAACTTCTCTGCAAGGCGGTGGGACGAGGGTGGATTCTTCGCGGGTAAATCGGAGCGCTTCACCGCCGCTCCCACAGGTTATGTGCAGGCCTTGAGGGCAGCGCTGTACCTGTGGGAGCGGGCATGCCCGCGAATGGGCCGACAATGGTTAGCAACCTACCATTGTCCACCCCCGCCATGCAGCAGCTTTTTAATTGGCGATCAGCACCTGATGGGTTTTCAGGTCCGCCTCATGGGCGGCGAGAATCTCCGGCAGCGAGTTGCGCAGGTACTCGACCCACGTCTTGATCTTGGCATCCAGGTACTGCCGCGACGGGTAGATGGCGTACAGGTTCAGTTCCTGCAGGCGGTATTCGGGCAGCACCCGCACCAGGCTGCCATCCCGCAGGCCATCGATGGCCGAATAGATCGGCAGCACGCCTACACCCATGCCGCTGCGGATGGCAGTTTTCATGGCGTCGGCGGTATTGACCATGAACGGCGAGCTGGTGATGTTGACCATCTCCTGGCCTTCCGGGCCGTCGAACAGCCATTTTTCCAGCGGGATCACCGGGCTGACCATGCGCAGGCAGGCATGCTTGAGCAGGTCGGCGGGCTTGTGCGCCACGCCGTGGCGGGCGATGTAGTCGGGCGAGGCGCAGACGATGCTGTAGGTGATGCCCAGGCGCTGCGACACGAACCCCGAGTCGGGCAGTTCGGTGGCCAGCACGATGGACACGTCATAGCCCTCGTCAAGCAGGTCGGGCACGCGGTTGGCCATGGTCAGGTCGAAGGTGACGTCCGGGTGCGATTCACGGTAGCGGGCGATTGCATCGACCACGAAATGCTGGCCGACCCCGGTCATCGAGTGCACCTTCAGCTGCCCGGCCGGGCGGGCATGGGCATCGCTGGCTTCGGCTTCGGCTTCTTCCACATAGGTAAGAATCTGTTCGCAACGCATCAGGTAGCGCTTGCCGGCCTCGGTCAGCGCAATGCGGCGGGTGGTACGGTTGAGCAGCCTTGTTTGCAGATGGGCTTCCAGGTTGGAGACCGCCCGCGACACGTTCGCGGTGGTCGTGTCCAGTTGCGCGGCAGCAGCGGTAAAGCTGCCAAGCTGGGCTACGCAACTGAAAGCACGCATGTTTTGCAGGGTGTCCATGGGTCACTCTCGATGTAGAGGACAAAATTGTGTCACGAAGTAACGCAGAAAAGATGAAAAGTTGCCTTCGACCAAAGGCGGATTATCGCTGTTTTGGTAACAAAGATTCGCAGGAATCTGCGCTTATCGCCAGTGCTGCCGCCCCCTAGAATTGCCCGGCCCCCTTCACCTCTTCCTCGGGAAATCGCAGCTGTGCCGCGTCGCATCATCAGAACGCTCAATGCGTTCAGTGCCTGTGCCCTTGCCCTCACCTTGAGTGGCTGTATCGGAACCTGGGGCATCGCCCCGCAAAGCAAGACGCTGCAAGCCAATACCTTGACCACCGACGCGGCCATACGCGAAGCCGCGACCGACGCCCATTGGCCCGACCAGCAGTGGTGGCACGCCTATGGCGACCCGCAGCTGGATCGCTGGATTACCCTGGCGGTAGCCGGTAGCCCTAGCCTGGCCATGGCCGCGGCGCGTGTGCGCGAGGCCAAGGCCATGGCCGGCGTGGTCGAGTCGGCCGAAAAGCTCCAGGCCAACGGCCAGGCCACCCTCAAGCGCCACAACTGGCCTGAGGACCAGTTCTACGGCCCGGGCGCGCTGTCGGGCGCCAACACCTGGGACAACAACGCCGCCATCGGCTTCAGCTATGCCCTCGACCTCTGGGGCCGTGATCGCAATGCCAGTGAGCAGGCTGTGGACCAGGCGCACATGAGCGTGGCCGAAGCCCGCCAGGCGCAGCTGGAGCTGCAGAACAACGTGGTGCGTGCCTATATCCAGCTGAGCCTGCATTTTGCCCAGCGCGATATCGTCAAGGCCGAACTGGAGCAGCAGGAGCAGATCCTGGCCCTGGCCAAGCGCCGCCTGGATGCCGGCATCGGTACCCATTTCGAAGTCAGCCAGGCCGAAGCGCCGCTGCCGGAAACCCACCGTCAGCTCGACAGCCTGAACGAAGACATTGCCCTGACCCGCAACCAGCTGGCCGCACTGGCCGGCAAGGGCCCGGGGGAGGGCGCGCAATTGCAGCGCCCGGCCCTGGCCTTGGCCGCGCCGCTGAAACTGCCATCGAACCTGCCCGCCGAACTGGTCGGCCAGCGTCCCGATGTGGTTGCCAGCCGCTGGCAGGTGGCTGCCCAGGCGCGAGGTATCGACGTCGCCCACGCCGGCTTTTTCCCCAACGTCGACCTGGTCGGCAGCCTGGGCTTCATGGCTACCGGCGGTGGCCCGCTGGAATTCCTGACCGGGCGCAAGTTCAACTACAACGTCGGGCCGGCCATCAGCTTGCCCATCTTCGACGGCGGCCGCCTGCGCTCGGAACTGGGTGTGGCGTCGGCGGGGTATGACGTGGCTGTGGCCCGTTACAACCAGACCGTGGTGGGGGCACTGAAGAACATCTCCGACCAGTTGATCCGCCGCGAGTCGATGAAAGAACAGTCGCATTTCGCTGCCGAGTCCGTCGCCGCCGCGCAGAAAACCTACGACATCGCCATGGTTGCCTTCCAGCGCGGCCTCACCGACTACCTGAACGTACTCAACGCGCAGACCTTGCTGTTCCGCCAGCAGCAGGTGCAACAGCAGGTGCAGGCCGCCCGCCTGATTGCCCATGCCGAGCTGGTGACCGCCCTGGGTGGTGGCCTGCAGGCCGGTCAGGATGCGCCGAAAGAGGAACGCCAGGCCGCGCCGAAAACCCCGGCCACCCTGGCCATTTTCGACAAGAAGCCGGATAACGCCGAATGAGCACTTCCAGTTTGCCCGTGCGCTGGCTGCAAAGCCTGGAGTGGCGCCGGGGCTTCTTTGCCTGGGCCCGCACCGACGGCGTGACATGGGTGTACATCTTCAAGGTACTGGCCGCCGCGTTCATCACCCTGTGGCTGGCCATGCGCCTGGAGCTGCCGCAACCGCGCACAGCCATGATCACCGTGTTCATCGTCATGCAGCCGCAAAGCGGGCATGTGTTCGCCAAGAGCTTCTATCGGGTGCTCGGCACCCTGGCCGGCTCGGCGATGATGGTGGCGCTGATTGCCATTTTCCCGCAGAACACCGAGCTGTTCCTGCCCAGCCTGGCCTTGTGGGTGGGGCTGTGTTCGGCAGGCGCCATGCGCTATCGCACCTTCCGTGCCTATGGCTTTGTGCTGGCCGGCTACACGGCCGCGATGATCGGCCTGCCGGTGCTGCAGCACCCCGACCAGGCCTTCATGGCGGCGGTATGGCGGGTGCTGGAGATTGCCCTGGGCATTCTGGTGTCGACCTTCGTCAGCGCCGCCATCCTGCCGCAGTCGGCCAGTGCCGCCATGCGCAACGCCTTGTACCAGCGCTTTGGCGTTTTTGCCGGGGTAGTGGTCGAGGCGCTGCGTGGCGATAGCCAGAAGGACCGTTTCGAGAGCAGCAACGTGCGCTTCGTTGCCGAGGCCGTGGGCCTTGAGAGCCTGCGCAACGTCACCGCCTTCGAAGACCCGCACATGCGCCGTCGCAGTGGCCGGCTGGTACGGATGAACAGCGAGTTCATGGCCATTACCACGCGCTTCAACGCCCTGCACCGTTTGCTGGAGCGCCTGCGCGCCCGTGGCCCGCTGCAGATCGTCAGCGCCATCGAGCCAGGCCTGAACACCTTGGTGGAGCTGCTGCAGCCTTACGTGGGCCGGGCGTTGACCGACGCCGATGCACTGCGCCTGACCCTGGAACTGGCTGCCTACAAAGAGGGGCTGCAAGCGCAGGTGCGGGGCCTGCGCGCCGAGTACCTGGCGACCGACCCCAGCGAATCCGACCTCCTCGATTTCCACACCGCCTTCGAACTGCTGTACCGCTTCGTCGACGAGATGTTCAGCTACGCCCAAACCCACGCCTCGCTGGCCGCGCACAAACACGAGCGCGAACAGTGGGACGAGCCCTACGTGGCGCAGACCAGCTGGCTGGTGTCGCTGGCCGCCGGTGTACGCGCCTCGGCGGTGCTGTTGCTGCTGGGCAGCTACTGGCTGCTCAGCGACTGGCCCAGCGGCGCCATGATGACCCTCATCGCCACGGTTACCGTGGGCCTTTCGGCGGCGTCACCCAACCCCAAGCGCATGTCGTTCCAGATGGCCTGCGGCACAGCCATCGGCGCCTTTGTCGGCTTCTTCGAAACCTTCTTCGTGTTCCCCTGGATCGACGGTTTCCCGCTGCTGTGCATGGTGCTGGCGCCGGTGTTCGTGCTGGGCGCGTTCCTTTCGTCGCGCCCTGCCTATGCCGGTTACGGCATCGGCCTGCTGGTGTTCTTCGCGATTGGCTCGGTGCCGAACAACCTGACGGTGTATGACCCGTACACCTTCATCAACGACTACATCGGCATGGTCATCGGTATGTTCGTTTGTGCCGCCGCCGGGGCGATCATCCTGCCGCCCAACAGCCGCTGGTTGTGGAACCGCCTGGAGCAGGAGCTGCGCGAGCAGGTGCTGTTCGCCATCAGTGGCCGCCTGCGCGGTATCGGTACGGCCTTCGAAAGCCGTACCCGCGACCTGCTGCACCAGGCCTATGGCCTGGCGGCTGGCAAGCCGCAGGTGCAGAGCCAACTGATGGGCTGGATGTTCACCGTGCTGGAAATCGGCCACGCCGTGATCGAGCTGCGCAAGGAACAAGCTCGCGCACCGGTGCACCCGGCCTACGCCGAGTCGCAGCCGTGGCGCCAGGCCATCCGCGTCATGGGCCGTGCCCTGACACGTTTGTTCTTGCAGCCAAATGCCAGCAACCACGAACGCGCCCTGGTCGCCGTGGACCATGCCATTGCCAGGGTGCAGGCCACCGACGAACCGTTCGCCCGTCATTTCGACACCTCGGTACTGCGCCGCGCGCAGAGCTACCTGCACTTCATCCGTTCCTCCTTGCTCGACCCACAGTCGCCACTGGCACCGGCGAAAGGATTGCACCATGCCCCGTGAGATCGCCTTTCATGGCGTTTACATGCCCACCATGACCTTGATGTTCCTGTTCGCCCTGGGCCTGGCCTGGGGCCTGGACCGGTTCATTGCCAGCCATGATGGCTACCGCTTCTTCTGGCACCCGGCGCTGTTGCGCCTGAGCCTGTTCGTCTGCCTGTTCGGCGCCATGGCGCTTACTGTCTACTGGTGAGAATCCTTCGATGAAAAAGTTCTTCAGCCTGATCGCCACCCTGCTGGTGCTGGTCGCTGCCGTGGCCATCGGTCGCCAGTTGTGGCTGCACTACATGACCACGCCGTGGACCCGCGACGGCCGCGTACGCGCCGACATCATCAACGTCGCTGCCGATGTGCCAGGCTACGTGGTGGACGTACCGGTCAAGGACAACCAGCGGGTGAAGAAGGGCGACCTGCTGATCCAGATCGACCCCGAGCACTACCAGTTGGCGGTCGACCAGGCCAAGGCCATGGTGGCGTCACGCAAGGCCACCTGGGAAATGCGCAAGGTCAACGCCAAGCGCCGTGCCGACATGGACAACCTGGTGATCTCCAAGGAAAACCGTGACGACGCCAGCAACATCGCCAACTCCGCCCAGGCAGACTACCAGCAAGCCCTTGCCGAACTGGCGGCAGCCGAGCTGAACCTCAAGCGCACGCATATCGTCGCCACAGTGGATGGCTACGTGACCAACCTGAATATCCACAAGGGCGACTACGCGCGCACCGGTGAGGCGGTGATGGCGGTGGTCGACGAAAATTCGTTCTGGGTGTACGGGTTCTTCGAGGAGACCAAGCTGCCGCACGTGAAGGTGGGTGACCAGGCCGAGTTGCAGATGATGAGCGGCGAGCGGATCAAGGGGCATGTGGAGAGCATTGCCCGCGGCATCTATGACCGCGACAACCCACAAAGCCGCGAGCTGATCGCCGATGTGAACCCCACCTTCAACTGGGTGCGCCTGGCACAGCGGGTGCCGGTGCGTATTCACATCGATGAAGTGCCGGAAGGGTTTTTGCTGGCGGCGGGGACGACGTGTACGGTGGTGGTGAAGCCGAGTTCGCCTTGAGAGATGTGTTGCCCGTAAGGTGGCACATGTCCCGATTCATACACCCGTCGCCCCCACCAACACAGGTACCTGGACCTGATCGATCACCTTCGAGCTGATCGACGGGTCGAGCAACCGCCCCAACCGTGTCAGGTGACGGTGGCCCATGATGATCAGCTCGCAGTTCAATTCCTGCGCCTTGGCCACAATCACATCAACGGGCTGGCCGGCCACCATGCACCCCTGGCAGGTGAAGCCGGCTTGCTGCAGCTCGCGCACGGCCGCGGCTACGGCGTGGTCGGCATGCTGCTGTTCCTCGCAGGCGACGGGGTATTCTTCCAGTTCCTCGGCGGTGTAGGGCGCAGGTTGCTCATGCACGGCGAAGGTGGAATCGATGGCCAGCAGCACGTGCAGTTCGTGTTCACCGGGGCGGCAGTAGCGGCGGGCGAGGGTGAGCAGGGCGCTGGAAGCAGGGGAGGCGTCGATGGCGATCAGGACGGGGCTGGGCATGGGGATCCTTGGCTGAGGCTGAGTAATGTGCTTGCAGGTCGGGCCCTTTCGCGGGGCAAGCCCGCTCCCACAGGACTCCCAAAATGCCCAAACGCTGTGCAGTACCTGTGGGAGCGGGCTTGCCCCGCGAAAGGGCCCGACCTGCCCATCACCCATTTATGGCCAAACGTGCCCAGTGAATAAATGCCCCACCACGCAAGAGCGCATTGCGTCTGATGCAATCCACCAACCTGCTACCATCGCGTTTCCCACAGCTGTAATGGAAAACGGCCATGCAACTCCCGGACATGAACCTGCTCGTCGCCCTCGATGCCCTGCTCGACGAAGGCAGCGTCGTGGGCGCAGCGCAGCGCATGAACCTGAGCCCGGCCGCCATGAGCCGCACCTTGGGGCGCATTCGCGATGCCCTGGGTGACCCCATCCTGGTGCGCGCCGGCCGTGGCCTGGTGCCGACGCCGCGGGCGCTGGCCTTGCGCGAGCAGGTGCATGGGCTGGTAGAGCAGGCCGGGCAGGTGTTTCGCAGCCGTGACGATGTCGACCTGGTTAACCTGGACCGTGCCTTCAACATCCGCACCAATGATCTGTTCATTGCCCTGTACGGCGCTCAGCTGCTGCGCATGATGCTGGCCCAGGCGCCGCGTACGGTGTTGCGGTTCGTCCCGGAGGGCAGTGGTGACGATGATGCGGTGCTGCGCAACGGGCATATCGACCTGATCATCAGCTCGGCCATTGAGCTGGGGCCGGAAATCAAGGTGCAGAGCCTGTTCAACACCTACTTCGTGGGCCTGGCGCGGGAGGGGCACCCGATCTTCGACGCCCCGATCACCCCTGAGCGATTTGCCGCCTACCCGCAGATCAGCGTGTCCCGACGCGGCCGGGCCAATGGACCCATTGATGTGGCGTTGGCCAATCACAAGGTGGAACGTCGAGTGGCCCTGATCACCACCAGTTTCCATTCGGCGATGTTCTCGCTGCCGGATTCGGACCTGATCCTGCCGATACCCGCCAATATCCTCAACAGCGTGCAGCGGTTGAAGTTGCCATTGCGCTCGTTCGAGATCCCGGTGCCGTTGGAGAAGGTCAATGTGATGCAGGCGTGGCACCCGCGCTTTGACAACGACCCCGCGCACCGTTGGTTGCGCCAGACGTTGAAAGCGTGTGGCCGCATAGATCCGTGATTTCGGCATCGATTGCGTCTGACGCAATATACAACTACCAACAAGTCAGTTTTCGTCAGCATTCGACCTTCTTAAACTTGCCCCAGCCCTGAAATTGTTGCTGGAGATGTATTCCCATGACTTCCCTGACCGCGCCCTCTGCGGCGCTGGCCGCCGCCCCCGCGCCGGCCGCACCTGCGCAGACGGCGTTTGGCCTGCAGGTGGTGGTCGGGCTGTTCGGTGTGTTGCTGGCCGTGCTGTGTGCAGGCCTCAACGAGTCGGTCACCAAGATTTCCCTCGCCGATATCCGCGGTGCCATGGGCATCGGTGCCGACGAAGGCGCCTGGTTGCTGGCGGTGTACAGCGCCGCCTCGGTCTCGGCCATGGCCTTTGCGCCCTGGCTGGCCACCACCTTCTCGCTGCGGCGCTTCACCATGAGCGCAATCGCCCTGTTCGCCGTGCTCGGCCTGTTGCAACCGTTCGCCCCCAACCTGCACAGCCTGATGCTGCTGCGTGTGCTGCAGGGCTTTGCCTCGGGAGCCCTGCCGCCGATGCTGATGAGCGTGGCCCTGCGCTTTTTGCCACCAGGTATCAAGGTCTATGGCCTGGCCTGCTACGCCCTGACTGCCACCTTCGGCCCCAACCTCGGCACACCACTGGCGGGGCTGTGGACCGAATATGTCGGTTGGCAATGGGCGTTCTGGCAGATCATCCTGCCCTCGCTGCTGGCCATCGTCTGCGTCGGCTGGGGCCTGCCACAGGACCCGCTGCGCCTGGAGCGTTTCAAGCAGTTCGACTGGCGTGGCGTGCTGCTTGGCCTGCCGGCCATCAGCTGCATCGTGCTGGGCCTGTCGCTGGGCGACCGCTGGGGCTGGTTCGATTCGCCGCTGATCTGCTGGCTGCTGGGCGGTGGCCTGCTGTTGCTGGTGCTGTTCATGTACAACGAGTGGTCCGAGCCGTTGCCGTTCTTCCAGTTGCGCATGCTGCAGCGGCGCAACCTGAGTTTTGCCCTGGTGACCCTGGCCGGTGTGCTGATCGTGCTGTCGGGTGTGGGCAGCATCCCCTCTGCCTACCTGGCGCAGATCCAGGGCTACCGCCCGGCGCAGACCAGCCCGTTGATGATGCTGGTGGCCATGCCGCAGTTGATCGCCCTGCCGCTGACGGCGGCGCTGTGCAACATCCGCGCGGTGGACTGCCGCTGGGTGCTGGGTATTGGCCTGGCGATGCTGGCGGTGTCTTGTGTCGGCAGCAGCCTGCTGACCAGCGAGTGGATCCGTGGCGACTTCTACCCGTTCTACCTGTTGCAGGTGTTCGGCCAGCCGATGGCGGTGCTGCCGCTGCTGATGCTGTCCACCAACGGCATGACGCCGCAGGAAGGCCCGTTCGCCTCCAGCTGGTTCAACACCGTGAAAGGCCTGGCCGCCGTGATCGCCGGTGGCCTGCTGGATGCCGTTGGCACCCTGCGCCGGCACTTTCATTCCAACCACCTGGTGGACAGCCTGGGCAACGCCCCGCTGGTCGACGACAGCGCTGCGGGCTTGGCCAGGCGCATCCACGACCAGGCGCTGGTACTGACCTCGGCTGACCTGTACCTGGTCCTGGCCTGCATTGCCGTGGCGCTGATCTGCCTGATTCCTTTCGTGCCTACCCGGGTTTATCCGCCGCGTGCGGTGGCCTGACCCCTGGATGAATTCGAGAACCGCTGAAATGACCAACAACCGCAAAACCCTGTTCATCGGCTCGGTGCTGGCCGTGGCTGTCCTGGCTGGCATCGTCGGCCCCTGGATATTTGGCAGCGACCACCGGCAGAGCACCAACGACGCCTACGTGATTGCCGACTACACCGTGGTCGCGCCAAAGGTGGCCGGCTTTATCAAAGAAGTGCTGGTGGAGGACAACCAGCAGGTCAAGGCCGGCCAGTTGCTGGCGACCATCGACGCCCGTGATTACCAGGCCGCCCTGGATGCCGCGCAGGCGCAGTTGCTGGTGGCCCAGGCGCAAAGCGCCGATGCCCGCGCCACCCTTGAGCGCCAGGCATCGTTGATTGCCCAGGCCGAGGCTGCTGTCAAAGCCGCCCAGGCCGAAGCGGCGTTCGCCGACCATGAGGTCAACCGCTACAGCCGCCTGGCCGAGCAGGGCGCCGGTACCGTGCAGAACGCCCAGCAGGCGCGCAGCGGCGTCGACCAGGCCCGTGCGCGCCTGGCCAATGCTCAGGCGGCGTTAGTGGCAGCGCGCAAGCAGGTGGATATTCTGACCGCCCAGGTGGCCAGCGCCGATGGCCAGCTGAAACGGGCCGAAGCGGGCGTGGAAAAGGCCCAGCTCGACCTGTCCTACACACGCATTACTGCGCCGGTGGACGGCATGGTCGGCGAGCGCGCACTGCGCATAGGCGCCTACGTCAACCCGGGTGCCCGCCTGCTGTCGGTGGTGCCGTTGCAGCAGGCCTATGTGGTCGGCAACTTCCAGGAAACCCAGCTGACCCACGTGCAGCCTGGCCAGCCGGTGAGCATCAGCGTCGACACCTTCTCCGGCGAAAAGCTGCAAGGGCATGTGGAAAGCATCGCCCCGGCTACCGGCGTCACCTTCGCCGCCGTCAAACCGGACAACGCCACCGGCAACTTCACCAAGGTGGTGCAGCGCATTCCGGTGAAGATCGTATTCGATGATGGCCAGCCACTGCTCACCCGCCTGCGTGTGGGCATGTCGGTGGAAGCGACCATCGATACCCGTGGCGACAAGCTGGACGGCAAAGAGGTAAGCGCACGATGAAACCGGCATTACGCTTGAGCCCGGTACTGCTGGCCATGTTGCTGGCGGGCTGCACCATGGGCCCGGACTTCCTGCGCCCTGACAGCCAGGCACCGCAGCAGTGGGCGCCGCTGCAAGGCGAGGCGGCGGCCAGCCAGCCGCAGGCCCAACCGCTGGAACTGCGTTGGTGGGAAACCTTCCATGACGCACAGCTCAGTGCCTTGATCCAGCGCGTTGCCGAGCGCAACCTCGACCTGCAGATGGCCAGCGCCCGCTTGCTGCAAAGCCGCGCCCTGCGCAGTACCGTGGCTGCCGATGAAGTGCCGTCGGTGGATGCAAGCGCCGGCTACAGCCGCGCCCGCAACAGCGCCGAAGGCCTGAGCGATCCGTCTGGCAAGGCAGGCAAAGCGGCGTACAACCTTTGGCAAGGCGACCTGGTGGCCGGTTGGGAGCTGGACCTGTGGGGCCGCGTGCGGCGCCAGGTCGAGGCTGCCGATGCTACTGTCGAAGTGGCCGAGAACGACCGCCGCGGGGTGCTGCTGGCCTTGCTCTCGGAAACCGCCGGCAATTACATCCAGCTGCGCGCCGTGCAGCACACCCTCGATGTGACGCAGGACAACCTCAAGGTTGCCCGGCACAGCCTGAAGCTGTCCGAAAACCGCCAGGCCGAAGGCGTTGCCACGCGCCTGGATGTGGCCCAGGCCAGCGCCCAGGTTGCTTCGATCGAGTCGCGATTGCCAAGCCTGGAAGCCCGGCGTGATGACCTGATCAACGCGCTCAGCCTGCTTGCTGCCGAACCGCCGCGCAGCTTGCAGGCCGAATTGCTGCAGGGCGGCGAGCTGCCCGCGCCGCAGCAGCAGTTTGCCATCGGCTTACCCTCCGAACTGGCCGAGCGCCGGCCGGACATCCGCCAGGCCGAAGCCCGCCTGCATGCCGCCACCGCCAGCATTGGCGTGGCCAAGGCGGATTTCTACCCGAGCATCCGGCTGTCGGGCAGTGTCGGCTTCCAGGCCATGCAACTGTCGGATTTCGGCGGCTGGGATTCGCGCCGCTTTGCCTTCGGGCCGCAGCTGTCGCTGCCGATTTTCGAGGGCGGCCGGCTCACTGGCACCCTGGAGCTGCGCGAGGCGCAGCAGCAGGAAGCGGCGCTGAACTACCGCAAGGTGGTGCTGGGGGCATGGCATGAGATTGACGATGTACTTCGCCTGTACAACGCCAGCCAATTGCGCCGTGACCACCTGGCCGAGGCCGTGCGACAGAACCGCATCGCCCTGGAAACTGCCCAGCGCCAGTATGTGGAAGGGGCGGTGGACTTTCTCAATGTGCTGACGGTGCAGGGTGCATTGCTGGCCAGCGAGGAGCAGTGGATCGACAGCTCGGCGGCGGTGTCCCAGGCGTTGGTGGGGCTGTACAAGGCCTTGGGGGGTGGCTGGCAGGCGTTTGATGAGCAGCCCGCGAAGAAAGCGTAAAGGCAGGGCCGGTACAGGTAGCCGAGATCTCAGAGCGGGCGCAGCAGGCCAAAGCGCTTGCGCAGCGCCCAATCCAGCAACCGCCGTGGCAGCAACCTAGCCATCAGCGGCAACGCCGTACTGCCATTCCCCAACCGCACCATCCCCGGTACCGGCGATTTGCCGACTGCCGCCAACACACCCTGGGCAAACACCGCCGCCGAAGTCGGCTTGTCCTGCGAAGCCCGCGCCCGCGCCTGGACATGCTCACGCAACGGCCACCATGGTGAGTCCGCCGCCAGTACCTGCTCGGCCTGGCGCTGGGCATTGTTGGCGAACTGCGTGTCAATCGCCCCCGGCTGCACTTCCATCACCTGCACACCGAACGGCGCCAGTTCCAGGCGCAAGGCATCGCTCAGCGCATGCACGGCCGCTTTCGAGGCGCAGTAGGCACCGGCGAATGGCGTGACCAGCACACCGGAAACGCTGCCGATGTTCACCACCGTGGCGCGTGAGCGGCGCAGCAGCGGGAACAGCGCGCGGGTCACGCCGACCACGGCAAACACGTTGGTTTCGAACTGTTGGCGCAGGGCATCCACACCACCGTCCAGCAACGGGCCCATGGCGCCGTAGCCGGCGTTGTTGATCAGGATATCCAGGGTTTCGAGTTCTTCGGCCAGGCGGGCGAGGGCCTCGCTGTCGTTCACATCCAGTTGCCGGGCGGTGAAGCCGGCGGCGTTCAGCACTTCAACATCCTCTGCCTTGCGAGCAGTGGCCCAGACGTGGTGGCCGGCATCGCGAAAGGCGTCGGCGAGGGCGCGGCCGATGCCGCTGGAACAACCGGTGATCAGGACGGTGGGCATGGGAGTAGCCTTCGATTAATTGGCGAATGTACCTTGCAGGTGCTCGGCGCGAAACTCCAGGGTCTGTGGCCGGTAACCGGCGCGCAGGGGGGGCAGCGGCAGGCAGTCCTTCCACTCGGCCCCCGGCTGCAAATCACCCGGCCCTCGGTAGCGCGGGGCGTTGTAGGTGCTTTCGGCCAGGTTCACCGTGTCGCCCGGTGCATACGCCGCCACTCGCCAGCGCAGTTCGGTCAGCGGGGCCTTGTTGCCGTTTTTCATGTGTACCTGCAACGCGCGGTCAGCCGGGCATTGTTCGGGGGCATAGGCAAGGCGCAGGTCCAGGCGGGCCAGTTGCGAGGCTTCGCGGGTTTCCTGCCAGGCAACGAACAGGGCTACCAGGCCCAGGCCACATACGGCGGCCAAGGAGATCGGTAGGGCCTTGGCCGGGTAGCGCAGCAGCAGCACCAGCCAGGTGAGAATGAGGAAGGCGCCGATGATCATGGGGCTTGCAGACCTAGGTTGCGCGGGGTCTGACCATCGTAGCCTGAAATGGGGGAGGGCTCAAAAACGCGAGCCCGCCCCCAGCCCTTGTGGGAGCGGGCTTGTCCCGCGAAAGGGCCGCAAAGCGGCCCCAAGGTTCACTTACTGCGCGATGGTCTTGACCGATACCCCACGCTCGACCGGCGTGGAAGTGCGCCCATACACATCCTCGAAACGCTCGATATCATCCTCGCCCAGATAGCTGCCGGACTGCACTTCGATGATCTCCAGCGGGATCTTGCCCGGATTGCGCAGGCGGTGGACCGAAGCGATCGGGATGTAGGTCGACTGGTTCTCGGTCAGCAGGAACACGTTCTCGTCACAGGTGACCTCGGCAGTACCAGACACCACAATCCAGTGCTCGGCACGGTGGTGGTGCATCTGCAGCGACAGGCTGGCACCCGGCTTGACGGTGATGTGCTTGACCTGGAAGCGGCCGCCCATGTCCACCGAGTCGTACGAGCCCCACGGGCGATACACTTCCAGATGGTTCTGGGTTTCAGTACGGCCCTGCTCGTCGAGGGTCTTGACCATCTGCTTGACGCCCTGGACCTTGTCCTTGTGGGCAATCATCATGGCGTCCTTGGTCTCGACCACCACGATGTTCTCCAAGCCGATCACCGACACCAGCTTGCCGTTGCCGTGGATCATGCAGTTGCGGCTGTCCTGTACCACCACGTCGCCCTTGGTGACGTTGCCGTTGTCGTCCTTCTCGTGCACGTCCCACAGCGACGACCAGCAGCCCACGTCGCTCCAGCCGGCCGACATCGGCACCACGCAGGCGCGCTGGGTCTTTTCCATCACCGCGTAGTCGATGGAGTTGTCCGGGCAGCAGGCGAAGGTCGCTTCATCGATGCTGAGTACATCGTCCTCTTCCTCGCTGCGCTCCAGGGCCAGCACGCAGGTGTCGTAGATGTCGGCGTCGTGCTTTTTCAGCTCTTCGAGGAAGCGGCTGGCGCGGAACAGGAACATGCCACTGTTCCAGAAGTAGCCACCGGCCTGGACGAACTCGGCGGCACGTTTTTCGTCGGGTTTTTCCACGAACTGGGCCACGCGCGCCACGCCCTCGGGCAGCAGCGCGTCCTGGCTGGAGCGGATGTAGCCGTAGCCGGTTTCCGGCTTGGTCGCCGGTACGCCGAACAGCACCATTTCGCCACGCTCGGCGGCAACGGTGGCCAAGGCCAGGGCGCGCTGCAGGGCCTTCTGGTCGTCGATCACGTGGTCGGCGGGCAGCACCAGCATCAGATCGTCGCGGCCTTCGTTGACCAGTTTCATGGCGGCCATGGTCACGGCCGGCGCGGTGTTGCGGCCAAACGGCTCCATCAGGATGCCCTGGGTTTCCAGCTTCAGCGCAGCGAGCTGCTCCTGGACGATGAATTTGTGGTCCTTGTTGCAGACCACGATCGGCGTGTCCATGCCTTCGAACGCCAGGCGCTCGAGGGTTTGCTGGAACAGGGTGTGTTCGCCGGTCAGGGCCAGGAACTGCTTGGGGAACTGCTTGCGCGACAGAGGCCACAGACGCGAACCGCTACCACCAGAAAGAATTACCGGGATCATCATGTTTCTCCAATAGTCGTTAAAGGCAGGGGATCAGTTGCTAGCCACGGGGCGAGTTACCCACACCGGCGACAAAGCGTTGCCGGAACCGGTTACGTACAGCACGGCGGCTTCGCCGCGCTCCAGGGCGACGGGTTTCACGTCACCCACTTTCTTGTCGCCCTGGTACAGCGCCAGGTTGACCTTGACCGGGTTGATTTCGCGTTCGCCACGGCCGTTGGCGGCCACCGGCTTGACCACTTCGGTCTTGCCGTCGGCGGTTTTCAGGGTCAGCTGCTGGTCGCTCAGGTTCTGCACGCGCACCAGGGCTTTCTGCTTGTTCTTGAACGGTGGTTCTTCGATCAGCTGCGGGTTGCCGGTGCCGCTGTTGACCAGGGTGTAGTACTTGTCCGAGGCCAGTTTCACCGGCACGCTCTTGCCGCCGACCTGGGCGGTGTAGTCGCCGCCTGGCAGGAAGCTGAAGTCGCTGCTGGCCTGGGCGCCAACCTGCTTGATCTGGGTGTTGCCGACCGACGCGGCAGCCGGTGCGCTGGCTGCGTTGTACAGGCGCACAAAGGTCGAGCCTTTCGGTGCGCTAGGGCCATACAGCGCAGCATCGGCACCGGCGAAGGCCTGCATCGAAGCAAGGGAAAGGCCGGCCGCGAGGGTGAGGGCTTTGGCAATGGAAGTCTTGGTAGTCATGTGCATTTCCTCTCTATCGTTCAGTGGTTCGTCCGGGTGGACGACAAGGCCAGGTTTTCTTCGGATTTACGGGCGTTTTTCAGCTGCGCGATCCACTGCGGATCGAAGCTGCTGAGGTCGTTTTTCATGGGTAGATAACGTTCGGGGAATTCCCACACCACCACTTGCGGTGCGGCGTTTTTAAAGGCATCGCTTTGCAGGTACTTGAGCATCGGCAGCAATGGGCCGTGGCCGTCTTCGGCGTAGTTGGCGACGTCGCTGCGCAGCGCCTGCTGCAGCGCGCCAAGGAAGTTCCAGTGCGGGTTGGCGCTGTAGCTGGTCCCCACCAGCGCGACGGGGATCTCGTTGTTGGCGAACAGCGCGTCATCGCCTTCAGCGGCGGCTTGCGCCGGGCGGGTGCTGCGTTGTTGCAGGTTGTCCGGGGTCGGCAGCAGGTTGCTGAACAGCGGGTCCAGTGGCAGGAAGTTGGTCAGGTCGCCTTTGTAGGGCGCCGTGCTGCCGACTTCGGTGACGAAGGTTTGCGGGTCACCGTTGAGCAGGTTCTGCCGGCTTACAGCCTCGGCCAGCGCCTGGGCGACGACTTCGGCGCCCATCGGTGTCCAGTGGGTGTCGGTGCGCAGGAATACCTGACCACGCGCCTTGGCTTGTTCCATGGCCGCTTGCAGGTCCGGGGCGAACACGTTGGCCTGGCGCACCTGGGCATGGAACTGGTTGTACAGGTCATCGTGCAGGCTGGCCGGCTGCTCCTTGCCCAGGTATTCCGAATAGACGCGCGCCTTGGCCGGGATGATCGCCAGCACCAGCTGGCTACCGTGCTGCTGCAAGGTGTCGCGCACGCCACGGATCAGCGCCAGGTTTTCCTGCATCAGTTGTTCGGCGCCAGCCGTAGGCTTGAACTCTTCGTCGCTGAACAGCCACTGGTCGCGGCCCAGCACCACACCGGGGCGGCCCTCGTTGAACAGCTTGAAGTCCATGGCCGCCCAAAGGTTGGTGCCCAGGCGTTTGATCGGGAACTCGGCGTCGTAGTGGGTCTCGGCGGCCTTGGCCAGCTTGCCGTTGAGCAGGGTCATCTGCTCGGTGCGCTGAAAGCTTTGCAGGCCACCGGTGGACCACACGCCCATGCCCACCAGCAAACCGAGGAACGACAGGGAGTAAGTAATGCGTAATGTGCGGTTCATGTCATCGGCCTCAGAACTGGAAGTACAGGAACGGCGAGTAGCTTTGCGCCGAAAGCTTGAGGATCGAGGCCACGAACAGCAGCAGCACCAGGGCGCGGGTCATCACCCGGGTCCAGTCCAGGCCGATGGAGCCGTCGTTGTTGACCTGCACCGGAGTGGCCTGGGGCGTCGGCTTGGCATTGCGGTAGAAATCACGCAGGCCGAAGAACGCCAGGGAGATGTAGGCGACGATCAGGGTGGCCACTTGCAGGCCGGTCAGCTGGGCGCTGTTGAGCTCCGACAGCTGCCAGTCGCCAAAGCTGAACATGGCACCGTACATGCGGGCGGCCACATGCAGGTTCTCGGCGCGGAAGATCACCCAGCCCACCACCACCAGCAGGAAGGTGAAGGCCCACTTCACCGGGTTGAAGCGCTGCGGGTTGGTGTCGATGCCCAGCGCGCGTTCGATGGCCAGCCACATGCCGTGCCAGGCGCCCCAGATGATGTAGGTGAAGTTGGCGCCGTGCCACAGGCCGCCCAGCAGCATGGTCAGGAACAGGTTGCGGTAGGTGTTGAAGGTGCCTTTGCGGTTACCGCCCAAGGTGATGTACAGGTAGTCGCGCAGCCAGGTCGACAGGCTGATGTGCCAGCGCCGCCAGAACTCGGTAATCGACTGGCTGATGTACGGCTGCTTGAAATTCTCCATGAAGCGGAAGCCCATCATCAGGCCCAGGCCGATGGCCATGTCGCTGTAGCCGCTGAAGTCAAAGTACAGCTGCGCGGTGTAGGCCAGCGCGCCCAGCCAGGCATCACCCGTGGTCGGATTTTGCAGGGCAAAGCAGTGGTCGGCCACCACCGCCAAGGTGTCGGCGATGAACACTTTCTTGATGAAACCCTGCATGAAGCGGGTGCAGCCTTCGGAGAACTTGTCCAGGGTGTGGGTGCGGTTGTTGAACTGGTCGACCAGGTCTTTGAAGCGCAACACGGGGCCGGCAATCAGGTGCGGGAAAATGGCCACGAACGCCGCGAAGTCGATCAGGTTGCGGGTAGCCGGGGTGTCGCCGCGGTATACGTCGATGATGTAGCTGATCGACTCGAAGATATAGAACGAGATACCGATCGGCAGCAGCACGTGGGTGAGGATGAACGGCTCCAGGCCGAACGAGGTCATGATCGCGTTCAGGCTGTCGACGCCGAAGTTGGCGTACTTGAAGTAGCCGAGGATGGCCAGGTCGACGCCCACGCCCAGCAGCAGCCAGCGCTGCGCCGGTTTGGTTCGCACGCCGGCGGCACCCACTTTGAGGCCGATCCAGTAGTTCCACAGGGTGACCCCGGCGAACAATGCCAGGAAGTCCACCCGCCACCAGGCATAGAAGATGTAGCTGGCAATCAGCAGCAGCAGGTTGCGATAGCGTTGCCCGCTCAAGTAGTACAGGCCGAGGAAGATCGGCAAGAACAGGAACAGGAACACGTTGGACGAGAAGACCATCCCGGTTCTCCTAATTTGTTCACAGCATCCAGGGCAAAGCGCCCCCCAAACCCACCAGTGCAAGACTGGAAGGCAACTTAGATCCCTGTGGGAGCGGGCAAGCCCGCGAACAAGGGCAAAGCCCTTGCCATGCACCGCGGTGGCTTCTTCGCGGGCATGCCCGCTCCCACAGGTGCCGCCCCCACAATGGGGCTCAATTCATTTTTTGCTCTCTGCGCTCGGGTCATAGACCCGGGTCAGGTCGCCGCCCAGCCGGAAGCTGTTGAACGGCTGCATGTGCTGCTTGCGATCAAGCGTGTCGCCGACACAGTGATAAAGCGCACACCACGGCTCGAGCCAGGCGTACTTGCCGTCGACCTTGAGGTCGGTCATGTCCTGTTTTTCACCCGCGCGGGCCTTGAAGTGGCTGGGGTCGCGTGCACCGGCCAGTACCCCTTCGCCCAGGCGCTGCAGGGCGAAGTTGTTCTCGCTGCGCAGGTCGACGTTATTGG
The DNA here is from genome assembly GCF_053557975.1 of Pseudomonas sp. XP2. Classification (NCBI taxonomy): domain Bacteria; kingdom Pseudomonadati; phylum Pseudomonadota; class Gammaproteobacteria; order Pseudomonadales; family Pseudomonadaceae; genus Pseudomonas; species Pseudomonas sp. XP2. Next base: position 16,812 of record NZ_JBNRIK010000016.1, on the reverse strand, counting down.
CCTGGGCGAAGCTGGCAATCATCGCCAGCGGCGGCAGGGCGTAGTTGTGGTAGGCCAGCGCACGCTGCTTGCGCTTGATTTCGTTGGGCAGGAAGCCCTGGTCATCCACCTGGTTGGCGCCTACCTTGTATTCCTTCACGGCCCAGTCGAACAGGTCGCGACGGTCGGTGGCGACAGCGGTCGCCATGACTGACCAGGCTGCCCAGTAGCTGTGGTTGTTGATCTTCTCCAGCGGCAGGTCGCTCCAGTCGCGCACGGTCTGCTCGGCCAGGCGGGCGAACCATTTTTCGATCAGCTCGGCCTCGGCGCGGTGCGCGGCCAATGGCTGCGAGTTGGAGAACTTCAGGCGCAGCCACGAACCGCTCATGCTGCCCAGCGCCCATTTGCGCATCGACTTGCCGGTGTGGTTGTAGTCGGTGGACATCAACGCATCGGCGCGCGCCCAGGTGCCCAGCCACGTCAGGGTGCAGTCGAGCTGCGCCGGGCGGCCGTCGCGCATGTACTGGCCAACCATCTTGCTCACGCCTTTCTCAAGGGTGGTGATGTCTTCGGTCGACTTGCGAAAGGCCTTTTCCGAGGCTGCGTTGAGCGTTGCCCGTGCCTTGTCCGAGCCTTCGTACTTGCTACGGAACTGCAGCGCACCGGTATAGGGCTTGGGCGCCGCTTCACAGCGGAAGTTACCATCGCTGGTCTTGAGTTTTTCGATCCCTTCGTAGTAACCCTGGGGGGGTACCAGCGCGGCGTGCGCGGCACCGCCAAACAGGGCCAACGCGAGCAGGGCGGGGCTGGAAATTCGCTTGAGCATGGTCATGGGTCGCCTCACTGGCCGGCTTGCGCGGTTTGCGCAGGCACGGCGAAGTTGTTGCGTTTGCAGAGCTTGGCCTCGACCTTCTGGGTGCCGCTTTCCGGCCCCTGTACTTCGAACGCCAACAGGCTTTGGCTGGCCCAGTCTTCGTCTTCGCGCATCTGGAAGACAAAGCGGCCGTCGGTGTCGGAGGTTTCCGGTTTCTCCAGCTTGATGTCCTCGTGGCGGCCGTTGAGGTGCCAGAGGGTGGCCTGCAGCACCTTCACCGACGGGTCTTCGAACTTGACGTCCATCTGCAGGTTGCGGTTGATCAGGTCTTTGATCACGCCGCCCTTGCCGTTGACCATCAGCTCGTTCTTGCCGGGCTTGAGGGTGGTGCTGGCGCTCATCAGGGCCGGGCGGTCGTCGCAGCCGTCATCGAGCAGGCCCAGGATTTGCCGCCAGATGGTTTCCTGGTCCAGGCGGTACAGCGGGGAGAATTCCCAGACCAGGATCTTCGGCGGGTTCTTCTGGAATTCCTCACTGCCCAGGTACTGGATCATCGAGCCTTCCAGGCCACCGCCAGGGAAGGCGACATTGAGCACGTCGGCGCCGATGTACTGCTCGAGGAAGCCCGAGAAGTTGTAGTTCTTGCCACTGTGGCTGGTGCCGACCAGGGTGATCTGCGCGTTGCCGCCGTCACCGAACAGGTCATCGCCGCCGCTCGAGCCTTTCGGTTCGGTGGCGAACTGGTCCATGTACTGCACGGCGTAGCTGGTGCCGCAGAGCTGGCCGGCAACGTTGTGCAGGGTGCCGGTCTTGCCCATGCGCCCGGACTTCTTGGTCTCGAATTCCTTGCGCGGGATGCCTTCGAAGGCCGGCATCTTGTGCACGGTGTCGGCCACGATTTTGGCTGCGCGCTCGGCGCCATATGGGGTCCAGTGCTGGTCGCCGCGAAAGTAGAAGTCCTTGCCCTGGTCGGCGGCGGCCAGTTGCTCGTTGGTCAGCGGCGACAGGTCGGGCACGTTGTAGCCCATGCTGGCGAAGCGCTTGAGCATCGCCTGGTAGTTGCCCAGGGCCTTCTGGTAGTCGAAGGCGGCTTTCTCGGCCGGGTTGAGCATGTTGCGGTTCACCAGGCCACGGGTCGGCTGGTACACCAGCACCAGCTCCACGCCGCGCTTCTTGAACGCGTCGTGCACCTGCTGCAGGCGCTTGTAGTCGGCCGGCGTGGTGTTGAACTCGGTGCGCAGGTCTTCGCGGGTACGGAACAGCCAGTCGCCCTTGGCCTGCACCAGCGTGGTGAAGTTCTGCTGGTAGCGAGTGGTGTAGCGGCTGGCGTCGTGCGCTTCGGGGCACAGCTGGCAGCAAGGTTCGGCGCTGAAGGTGGGGGCCTTCACTTCGTCGGCACGCACGCCTTGGCTGATCGCCAGGAGGGCGGCGGACAGGCCCAGCAGTTTCATCAGGTGTGGGGTCATGGTCTGGGCTTCCTTAATCGATCATTTCGGTCTGGCGTTCGACCGGGTCGATCAGCACAGCTTTTTGCTGGCGCACCAGCAGGTCGAGGATTTCGTCCTGGCGCTCGCCCAGCACACCATTGAGGCTGATGCCGCTGGCCTTGCGTGGGGCGAGCATGGACACCTTGTACAGCTCGACCGACAGCGGCGAGTCGATCGACAGCGGGCCGGAGCCGTTGGCCGCCAGCTCGCCACCCACCACGATCAGCGACACCTTGGTGTCGAATGGGTCGAGGGCGATGTCGCGGTCAGTGTCGGACAGGTCCTTGATGTGGCCGTATACGCCGACCAGGCCGTTGGCCATGGCGATGTTTTCGTACAGGCGGATGTTCACGCTGTTACGCACGCGGATCCCGTGGCGGCGGTTGTTGATCAGCTTGTTGCCCCAGATCAGGTTGTCGCCGCTTTCGTACAAGGTGATGCCGTCGGTGTGGTTACGGTAGATCTCGTTGTAGGCCACCAGGTTGTTGACGCTGTTACGGTCGATCACTACGCCCGAGAGCTTGTTGTCGTAGCTCTTGTTGTTGATGATCCAGCTGTCGTTGACCTCACGCGAAACGATGATGCCGTGCTTTTTCTTGGTGCCGTGCACCGTGTTGCCGGCAATGATCAGGCGGTGCGATCGGTCGTGCGGGTCGATGCCGTAGACGATGTTGTCGCGGTAGGTACTGTCCTTGACCACGAAGTCCTGGGTCTCGTAGCAGTAGAAGCCGTACCACATGTCGCTGAACGCCGAGCCGATGATCCAGCCGGTGGGTTCCGGGCGGCCCATGCGCTTGGCCATATTGGGCGTGTACTGCGAGATGCTCACGCCATACGACTTGGACTTGGCGTAGCCGAAGCTGGCCATCTTCGTGTTGACGATGTAAGTCTCGGTACCGCCCCACGACAGCAGGAACGGTCGGAATTCCTTGGGCGAGCGGAAGGTGGCCGGGCCGTTGTCTTTTTCGCGCCAGCCGGTCACCTGGGTGTCGGTGACGAACAGCTTGCCGTCGTTGACCAGGAACGAGCCGCCCTCCTGGGACAGGCGCAGCTGTTTGACCTTGCCGTCGATCTCGAGGATACCCTTCTGCCCGACCACGATCGGCAGGCGTGCCAGGTAAACCCCTGGCTCGACCTCGCTGAGGTACTGCCTGGGTACCTGCTTGCTCAACTCGACCAGGTCGACATGGCCATCATCGACGAAGATCGCCTGCGGGATGCCGTGCTGGCGCTGCACCCACTCGGCTGCCTTGTTGTCGCCGCCGACGAACTCCTTGAGGGTGTCCTCCTGGAACATACGGCGCAGGCTGACCTTGCCTTTGTGGCGGCGGTCGATCTTCTTCTGCACCGCTTCGGCGGTGAAACCGGTCAGGTCAGGCAGCTTTGGCGGGTCCATCTGCAGCGGCTCGATCGGTGCGCTGGCCACGGTGTAGGTCTTGGCCTGCTGCAAGCCCTTGGCGATTACCTGGGGCTCTGCGGCAGCGGCCAGGCCGCTTGCCAGCAGCAAAGCGCTGGCCAACAGGCTGTGACGTAAGTGCGGGTGAAGGTTCATAACGGTCAGTCCCCTAGCGGCCTCAGAAGCGCCAGATCACATCGACGAAGGCGCGGTGCATGTACGAGTCCGCTTCCTTGCCGTAGGCGTCGCCCGGCTTGAACACACCGGCACGCAAGCGCACCAGGGCGGACGGCTCGTCGATGGCCTGGCTCATCGAAGCCGGCAGCAGGCCTTGCTTGAAGTACTTGGTCACGACCACGTCCATTTCCTGGCCAAGGTCTTTTTCGCCGTCGACCAGTTGGCGGCTGATGCCGTTGTCGTTGACGGCTGCGTTGATGCCGCTGGAGCCGATGTTCTGGTTGCCGTCGACGCGCCAGAACTTGTGGTAGATCAGGCTGGCGTCGTAATCGTCGCGCAGTTGCCAGGAGGCGAAGAGGGTGGCGGCCTGCAGGTTGCCCAGCTCGCCGCGGAAGGCTTCGCCGAAGCGGTGCACGCGCGAGCGGGTGCCGGTGAAGTTGGAGCGGTTGCTCTCAAGGCCGGTCTGCTCGAAGTTGTTCGAGCCGTCGTCACCGCCGCCGCCGCTGCCGCGGGCGTAGGCCGCGCCGACCTGCCATTGCGGGTCCAGGCGCAAGCGGATGCCGAGGTCGGTGGCCCAGGCATTGACGTCGCCGCTCTGCGTGCCGGTGGCAACCTGGTCGTCGCCTACGGCCTGGCTGCTGAGCTTGTCGCGGTCACCGGTCAGCCAGGTGACGCTGCCCCAGTAATTGACGGTGTGGTCGTTGCGCCGATTGTAGGCATCGCTGTTGGCTTCAAGGCCCAGCCAGGTCAGGTCGCCGGTGCGGGTCTTGTCCAGCGCATCGACGGTTTCGCCGGGGTTTTTCAGGCTGCCGCTGTCATGGGTGTGGTGGGCGCGTACGCCCACCCAGTGGCCAGGGGTCCACTGCGTGGCGACGTTGCCGTAGATGTGCGTGCGGTCCTTGTCTTCCGGGGCCAGCTCGGTCAGGTCGGTGCGGTACTCGCTGAAGCGCTGGGCCACGCCCAGGTCGGCCTTGAGCAGGGTGGTGTCGAAGGTCCAGTTGAGTGCTTCGATGTTGGTGTCGCGCCACATGCCATCGTCGCTGCGCAGGCGCTGGCGACCGAAGCGCAGTTGCTCGCCCGGGTAGGCGGTGAGGCCGCTGTAGCCCACCCAGAACTCACGCATGGCCAGGTAGCTTTTGTCTGGCTGGCGGCTGTCTTCGCCGGTGTCGGTGGTGCTGCCGTCGTCGTTCTGGCGCAAGGTGTCGGTTTCGATGGTGTCGGTGGCTGCGACCGCCTGGCCCATGGCGTAGGCGCTCCAGTTGCCCCGCTCGCCGTACACCCATGGGCGCAGGTCCAGGCCCAGGCCGTTGACGTCGCCGCCAGGCCGGGTGCCCAGGTCACGGTCGTCTTCCGACTGCCCGGTAATCTTCACGTCCAGGCCGAAGTTTTTCTCGGCGGTCATCTCCGCCAGGGTCGGGCAGGACCACAGCAGGGCGAAGCTCAGGCCGATGCCGGCTTTCACGAAGGGATTGAGCGTCATAGCGAGTCCTCACCGTCTACTTCTTTTTCGTCGTCCTGCAGGGCTTCTAGGGCCAGGGTGCTATGTGCGCCCTGCGTCATGCTGCCGCGTGCACGCTTCTCCTGGTCCAGCAGTTGCTGGGCCTGGCTGCGCTGTTCAGGTGACAGTTGCTGATCGAGCTGCTGCAGCAGTTCAGCCGATTGCGGCGTCGGGTTGGCCTGCGACAGCTGGGCGAATACCCAGGCGTTGCCGGGTTGCGGGCGAATGCCATGGCCTTCGCTGAACAGCTGAGCCAGGGCATAGTCGGCGCTGTTCTGCCCGCCACGGGCGGCGGCCAGCAGGTTGTCGACGGCCTTCTGCGGCTCGACATTGCCCAGGTAGCCGCGGCGGTACAGCTGGCCCAGGTAGTAATGGGCGCTGATTTCACCGGCATCGGCCGCCGCTTGCAGGTGCTGCTCGGCTTTTTTGGCGTCGGCTGGCAGGGTTTTACCTTCGTAGTACAGGCGGCCCAGCAACAGTTCGGCGCGTGGTTGTTCGGCCTTGCGGCCCTTGTCGATGTAGGCCAGCAACTGGTCGGTGTCGCCCAGTTCGGGGAAGTCGTACAGCAGTTGCGCCAGGCTGACCCAGGATGCCGGATTGGCTGGGGCCACCTGCTCAAGCAGGTCCTTGGCGGTTTTCTCATCGGTCTGGCCGAGGCTGCGATCGGCCAGGACCCGGGCCACGCTGTCGACCCGGGTGGCCGGCACTGCGCCACGGGCGTAGGCAGCTTTCAGCTGGGCGACCAGGGCGGCTTGCTGATCGGCCTGAGCGCGCTTCTGGTACACCGTGGCCAGTTCGACGTAGCAGATGTCGGTGGTGTTCAGTGCGGCCTTGCACATTTTCTCCACCTCGCCCAGGTGCTGGTCGTAGGTGCCCTGGGTACGGTACAGCAGCACCTGGGCCAGGCCCGCTTCCGGGTTGCCGGCGGCGCGCCACTGGTCGATCTGCTGCTGCGCGTTGACCGTTGGGAAGCTCTGCGGATAGCTGAGGTAAAGCATTGCCAGCGGGATCAGGGTATTGCTTTCGCCCTGTTTCGCCGCCTGCCTGAGCAGGGTTTCGGCTTCCTCGCGCTCGGCCTGGGTGCTGTCAGGCTTGGCCACCAGCAGGCGGCCCAGACGCGCCTGGGCACGGGGCGAGGTAGCGGCCGCGGCGCGGTAAGTGGCCTCGGCTTCCTTGATTTGCGACGGGTCGCGGGTGGCCACCTTGATGTCCGCCAGGCCCACTTGCGCATCGCTGTAGCCCAGGTCGGCCAGGGCCTTGTAGTTGCGCTCGGCCAGTGCCGTGTCGCCGCGTTTCATGGCTTCGTTGGCCAGGCGCTGGTCAGGCAGGCCTGCACAGCCGGCCAGGGTGATGGCGGCTGCCAGGGCACACAGGCCCAGGCTTGCGCTCTTCTTGCAGGGCATCATGCGGTGATCCTCTTACAGGCCACGGGCCACGGCTTTGTCTACAAGCCAGTTCAGCGACGGGCCACGGTCGCTGTTGACCGCTGCCGGGCGGCCGGCGAGTTCGGCAGGCATGCCACTGTCAGGCTTGATCTGCACGCGGATGTCGGAGGACAAGTCTTCGCTGTTCAGGCTGGTGCTGCTGACGATCTGGCCAGTGCGCACTTCGTCTTCGCCGGCGACCTGGAAGTTGACCTGGGTACCTGGCTTGACCTCGTCGAACTGGCGGTAGCTGAAGCGGGCCTCGACCATCGGCGTGGTGGTGCGCGGAATCAGCTGGAAGATCGGCTGGCCCTTGGCTGCGTACTGCCCGTCGTCCACCAGTTGGCGGGCAACCACGCAATCGCAGGGGCTGGTGAGGGTGCCAGACAGCTGCTTGCCGAACAGTTCCTCGATCTTCGCCGGCTCCAGTTGCGCGTCGTCCAGGTTGCCCTTGAGCATGTCCAGCATGCTGGTGGTGAAGCTGGCCAGTGGTGCGCCCTTGGCAATCTGGCCACCGCTGTCGACCAGGCTGCTCACGGTGCCGTCGCGCGGCATGGTGACGGTGGTGGTCGGTACCGCGACCACACCGGCTTCGGCGTGGCTGACGAAGTACATGCCGTACAGCGACTTGGCGACAAAGCCGAAAGCCGCGACGCCGACCACGAATACGCCGAGGGTGACGGTGACTGCCTTGAGTCGGCCGAAGGCGCTCAGGCCCGACCCACCGTCTTTCTGCTTGCGTGCCTTGGTGAAATTGTCGCGCTGCAAGGTGCTCAGCACATCGCCGATGCTGATCAGCTCGCCCGACAGGTGGCTGGTGATGATGTGCCGCAAGGTGGCGATGTCGCGTGGTTCAAGGTTCTGGAACTGCGCACCGGTCCGGCCATTGTCCGGGTTGTACGAGCGCACCTGGAACTCGATGTCGATCGACAGGCCCAGGTTGTCGACCACGAACTGCAGGCGCCCGCGCAGTACTTCGCCCACCGACAGTTGCTGCTTGGTGTGGAAGCTCAGGCCACCGGCGGAAAGGTCGTCGACCTTCACTTCATGGGTTTGGCGCTGGGCGTCCAGGAAACGCAGCTTGGCGGGAATGCGCACCCGGGCGTGTTGGCGCTGGGCTTCGGACTCATGCACGACATTGACGTTCACGGCGGTATTCATGGGGGTTTGTTCCTGTTAGATCCGATCCGGGTTGGGCTCACACGACCATGAACAGCACAGCAACGAAGATGCTGGCAGCCGAGAAGGTCATGGTCCGCGAGGACCAGGTGTTGAACCATTGTTGAAAGCTGGCGAGGTCACGCTTGAGGGCAGTGGGCTGACGCGTCCACGACTGCTTGTCGAGGCGGAAGAACACGTAGATCTTCATCAGCGCGCCGATGATCTGGTTGTAATAGAGAATCAGCGGGTAGGCCGGGCCTACGTTGTGGCCGGAGCACAGCAGCATGATGGTGAGGATCAGGCGGGTGATGCCGATCCACAGCAGGTATACCAGCAGGAAGGCCAGGCCGAACTTGAGGCTGGCGATCACCGCCACCGTCAGCCCTAGCAGGCTGGTCCACATCGACACGCGCTGGTCGAACAGCACGATGCTGGTGAACAGCCCCAGGCGGCGCAGGCCCAGGCCCAGTGCACGGGAGTTCTGCCGCAGGTTGTTGCCGTACCAGCGGTACATCAGCTTGCGGCTGGCCTTGAAGAAGCTCTTTTCTGGTGGGTGCTCGACCGTGTTGATGGCAGCGTCCGGCACGTAGAAGGTGTCGTAGCCCAGGCGCATCAGGCTGAACCAGCTGGATTTGTCGTCACCGGTAAGGAACTTGAAGCGGCCCAGGCGCCAGTGCATCAGCGAGTCGCTTTCAACGTCGGCGATGAACTCAGGGTTGGTCACCACGCTTGCGCGGAACATCGACATGCGCCCGGTCATGGTCAGCACGCGCTTGGACAGGGCCATGGAGCACATGTTGATGTGGCGCTGGGCGAAGCGCAGCTTGTGCCACTCGCTCATGATGTAGCCGCCGCGCACTTCGCAGAACTCGTTGGTGGTCAGGCCGCCGACGTTGGGGAACAGTTTGAACCACGGCACGGTCTTGCGTACCACACCATCGGCCAGCACGGTGTCGCCGTCGATCACGGCCACCACGGCGTTTTCGTCCGGCAGCATGCGCGAGATGGCGCGGAAGCCGTAGGCCAGGCCATCGCGTTTGCCGGTACCGGCAATGCGCACGATGTCCAGTTTCACATGGGCCGGCGGGTTGTACTTGGCCCACAGGCTTTTCACCAGCAGTTCATCGGACATCTCCACCAGCGAGCAGACCACGGTGGTAGGGAAGCCACAGTTGATCGCCTCGCGGATCACCGAGCTGTAAACCTGGGCCGTGGTCAGTGCCTCGATACGGAAGCTGGTCACCATCAGGTAGACATGCGATGGGTCGGTGGCATCGCCCATTTTCTGCACCTTGCGGCGCAGGTACGGGTACACGCCGTAAAGAAAGATCATGCCGCGGATGAAATGGGTGGCGCCCATGGAATAGCGCCAGATGCCGACTGCGCCGACCAGGAAGATGAAGTGCTTCGATTGCGAGTCGAAGATATCGGCTGGCAGGGCCAGGGCGATCAGCATGAGCAGGCTCATGTAGAGCAGCCACCCGGCGCACTGCAACAGCACGGTCTGGAGCCTTTGCATGTTCAGCATCCGTCGAGAATTCGGGAAAGGGTGGGCGACGCAGGCTCGGCCGCGTCGCCCGGCCGAGGGCTTACCAGCAGATGCCTTCGGTACGGCTGGTGGTGCTGCTCGGTTTGCTCATGAAGCCGACCAGGTCGATCACCTGCTTGCCGGCTGGCGCTTGCTGGGCCAGCGTGCGGAACTGCTCGTCACGGTTGCCCAGGACGATGATGTCGGCGTTGTCGATCACCTGCTGGAGGTCGGCATTGAGCAGCGACGACACGTGCGGGATCTTCGACTCGATGTAGTCCTTGTTGGCGCCATGCATGCGGGCGTACTGAACGTTCTCGTCAAAGATGTCCAACTGGTAGCCCTTGCCGATCAGGCGCTCGGCCAGTTCTACCAGCGGGCTTTCGCGCAGGTCATCGGTACCGGCCTTGAAGCTCAGGCCAAGCAGGGCGACCTTGCGCTTGTCGTGGGCTTCGATCAGTTCGAAGGCGTTTTGCACCTGCGATTCGTTGCTGCGCATCAGCGAGTCGAGCAGCGGGGCGCGCACGTCCAGGCTGGCGGCACGGTAGGTGAGGGCGCGCACGTCCTTGGGCAGGCATGAGCCGCCGAAGGCAAAGCCTGGGCGCATGTAGTACTGGGACAGGTTCAGTACCGTGTCCTGGCAGACCACGTCCATCACTTCACGCCCATCAACGCCTACCGCTTTGGCGATGTTGCCGATTTCGTTGGCGAAGGTGACTTTGGTGGCGTGCCACACGTTGCAGGTGTACTTGATCATCTCGGCCACTTCGATCGGCTTGCGGATGACCGGGGCGTCGAGTTCTTCGTACAGGGCTTGCAGGATGTCGCCACTGGCGCTGTCCAGTTCGCCGATGACGGTCATCGGGGGCTGGTCGTAGTCCTTGATCGCGGTGCTTTCACGCAGGAATTCCGGGTTTACCGCGACGCCGAAGTCGACGCCGGCTTGTTTGCCCGAGCAGTCTTCGAGGATCGGGATGACCACGTTCTTGACGGTACCCGGCAGCACGGTGCTGCGCACCACGATGGTGTGACGGCGGGTGGTGTCACGCAGTACGTAGCCGATCTCACGGCATACCGACTCAATGTACTCCAGGCCCAGGTCGCCGTTCTTCTTGCTGGGCGTACCCACGCAGATCATCGAAACGTCGCTGGCGCGGATGGCTTCGGCGAAGTCGGTAGTGCCGCGCAGACGGCCATTGGCGATGCCCTGTTGCAGCAGTGCTTCCAGGCCAGGTTCGACGATGGGCGACTTGCCCTGGTTGATCAGGTCAATCTTGGTGCTGGACACGTCCACACCGATCACTTCATGGCCACGCGCCGTCAGGCAGCCTGCACAGACTGCACCCACATAACCCAAACCAAAGATGCTGATACGCATCGCTATCACCTCATGTGTTTATCACGCCGACACCTCCGCAGAGAGTCGGGCTGGGTTGATTAACAACAGTTTTTCAGGCGCACGGATTCATGGCGAATGCACACTTGGCCGAGCGCAGGCAAAATAAATCCGGAGCGCACAAACTTATGCACTTAAAGTTGGCAGTCAAAAGCCATTAATAAAAAACGTGCCCTGGCATGCAGCCGTCTTTATTGCAATGCGCTACTTGGCACACTGCTGTGCTTGTTTTTTCAAGTGGATAAATCCTTTGAAATCAACCACTAGGACGATTTGTAAGGGACGCTTCTCTCCTGCATGGGCAAGGTTTTCGGGGGACCCCGTGCAACCTGTTGAAGTTACCAAGGCAGTGAGTAGATATCTGCCTCTGTCACCTGTAAGTCATCTCTCACAGCCCGTAGGCAGGAAAATCGTTACGGCACTATGAGCGATCTGCCGCATAAGAAGTTCCTGAGTGGGTTTCGACCGGATGAAAGATTTCTAAATATTTATTCAGTTGTCGGCAGTTTCAATTTGATAGCACGCGGGTAGTTCACCCCCGTGTATAAAGGGTGAAACTGTAACGGGATATTTTTATGCCAGCATCCGAAAAAAATTTTCAGAATTCGTCAAAAAAGGTATGAACGGTCTTATGGCGTTTTGCGATAAAGGTAGGGGTGATGTTTTTCTGGCGCCGAAATCGTGACGTGATGGCGATTTGCATCGAGCCCCAAATCGGGGCGGAGGGGAGGTTTAATGGCAGCAGGCTCTTCGCGGCCAAGGCCTGCTGCCAACTGGGGCGCGCTGAGCTCCCGGCCCGCGCAATCCCTGTGGCAGCGGCTTTAGCTGCGAAGAGGGCGTCACAGGATCAATCCGAGGGATGATCCCGCAAAAACACCAGATGATCAGCCTTTGACTGCTCGGCACTGTAGTAGTACCCCTGCACATCGAACTGCTTGAGCTGTTCCGGGTCGCTGATGCGCTGCTGGATAACGAAGCGGCTCATCATGCCGCGAGCTTTCTTGGCGTAAAAGCTGATGATCTTGTACTGACCGTTCTTCAAGTCCTTGAAGTCGACATTGATCACTCGGGCCTTCAGTGCGCTGCGTTTCACTGCACTGAAGTACTCGTTGCTGGCCAGGTTCAGCAGCACGTCATCGCCTTGTTCGGCCAGGGCCTGGTTCAGCCATTCACTGATGCGTGTGCCCCAGAAGGCATACAAGTCCTTGCCGCGGGCGTTGGCCAGCTTGGTGCCCATTTCCAGGCGATAGGGTTGCATCAGGTCCAGCGGACGCAGCAGGCCGTACAGACCCGAAAGCATGCGCAGGTGGTCTTGCGCGTAGCTGAAGTCGTCCTCGCCCAGGCTCTCTGCGTCGAGGCCGGTGTACACATCACCCTTGAACGCCAGCAGTGCCTGCTTGGCATTGGCCGGGGTGAAGTCCGGGGTCCAGCTGCCGAAGCGGGCGGCGTTCAGGCCCGCGAGCTTGTCGGACAGGTGCATCAGTTCGCTGATCTGCGCAGGCGACAGCTCGCGCAGCTGCTGGATCAGTACCTGTGAGTCGTCCAGGTACTGGGGCAGGGTGAAACGTTCGGTCACAGGCTTGGTGTCGTAGTCGAGGGTCTTGGCGGGTGAAATCACCGTCAGCATCGGGTCGGCTCCTGGCATCGTTGACCCAAGATTCTACGGGCTGGGCGGTGCAAGTCCAAACTATGGCGACGATAGTCACAGACCATGGCCGGCGCAGGCGCTATAGTTCGCGTTTTGTCGATGCGGAGCCCTCCACCGTGCGCATTGCCTTTGCCTTGCTGGCCGCGCTGCTGAGCCTTGCCGTGCAAGCCGCCCCTTCACCCCAGGTAAGCCTGGATCGCAGCCTGTGGCCCGAGCAACTGAACAGCCCGGCGCTGTTCGATGTGGCTTCGCGGGCCGAAATCCTCTCGTTTGCGCAGGTACTGCATGAAAGCGAGTTGCTGGACGACGCGGCGCTGGCGGCGCGGCTAGGCTTGCGGCAGATCAACCTGCAAAAGGTGCGTCTTGTGCGCGCGCGCCTGTGGCAGCGCCTGTGGCAGGGGTATGAGCAGGCGCAGCGCAGCTGCGAGCAGGATGCCTCATTCTGCTACCCGGTAACTTCAATGGCAGATTTACGTACGCAGGCAGCAACGTTCGCGGCCGATGTCGGCACGTTCTATACAAACTGGATTGAGCCGAGCCACCAGTTCCACGTGCGTTACCTGGACGAGCAGCTGCGCAAGGCCGCCTTGCTGCCGCAGACCAGCAGCGAGGTGGAGCGGCTGTCTGCGCGGGAGCGCACTGGCGATGAACTGAACGACCGTATGTTCTTGCTGACCTTGGTCGGCGGACCAGGGCCAGAGGGTGGTAACACCGATCTGCTTGCCGACTACCTGCGCCGGCAAAAGCTTCAAGCTACATTCTTCGTGCTGGGCAACCGCTTGCAGCAACGTCGTGACGCCGGGGCGGCAAATGCCTTGCGCCAGCTCTACCGCGGGCAGTGTGTAGGCATCCAAGGCTGGGAATACCGTTCCCATGCCCAATGGACGGGCTGGCAGGACTCGCTGCGACGTAGCCAGGCACGGGTGCAGGCTGACCTGCCGGCACAGTACGTGCCGTTGTTCCGGCCACCGTATGGGCAGCGCCGGGCCGATGGCGAGGCGTTCATGGCCCGCCAGCAACTGCGCGTGTCGTTGTGGGATATCGATGCCCTGGACGATGGCGCGCTGAGCGCAGAGGCCTCTGCGCAGCGGGTGCTGACCCTGATGCTGTTGTGGCGCAAGGGCGTGATCCAGCTCCATGACAGCCTGCCCAAGGCTCAGCCAGCGGTAGAGTGGTTGCTGCGAAATACTGCCCAGAGCGGCATCGGCTGGGCGGATTGCCGGGAATATGCTTATCGCGAACAGGGGTATGACTTCTGAGCGTAGCCCCCTCTGGCGCTGTCGCCAAGGCCTCTTCGTCAATCGGAAAAATAAAGTTCAAAAACACGTAAAAATGCTTTTTACGGTCATGGTTTTTGCGGTATGAAGAAACCAGACAGCCGATTCCTGCAGCACAGGTGGCGTCATCCAGGCCCACCTAGCCAGGTTCGCTTCCCGCCCGTAACAACGCGGATACGGGGAGAACGGTAGTCACTTTGCGGCGCAACAGACCGTGCCGTATGGCTTCGACATAAGGTGACCGAGTATGGATGACCAAGGACGCAACCCTTCCTCCAGCAAGCCAATCCTGTATGTGCTCGATACCAACGTCCTGATTCACGACCCCAACGCATTACTCAACTTCGAGGAGCACCACGTCGCCATTCCGATGACGGTGCTGGAGGAACTCGACAAGCTCAAGACCGGCAAACAGACCATCGCCGCCGAATGCCGCCAGGCCATCCGCCTGATCGACCAGACCCTCGGCGACGCCTCGCCCAACGATGTCGAGCAGGGTGTACCGATCCAGCGCAACAAGAGCGGGCCCAAGGGGTTCCTGTCCATCCTGATGACCCCGCGCAACGAGCCGAACAAGCTGCTGCCGGAAACCCTCAACGACAACATCATCATCAACCAGCTGCTCGAAGTACGGGCGCGGCGCACCGACCTGGACGTGGTGCTGGTCACCAAAGACATCAACATGCGCCTCAAGGCGCGCGCCTGTGGCATTGCGGCCGAGGATTACAGCACCGACCAGCTGGTCGACGACGTGTCCTTGTTGTCCAAGGGCTACCATTCGGTCACCGGTTCGTTCTGGGACCGCGTCAGCAAGGTCGATACCCGCCAGGAGCGCGGCCGCACCTGGCATCGGGTGCAGATGATCGACAACCTGCCTGCGGTGCACATCAACGAGTTCATTATCGATGAGCAGGGCTTTGTCGGCTGGATCAAGGGCATCCGCAACGATGAGCTGCTGTTGCTCGACCTGCACCAGGAGCCACTGCTGCACCAGGAAGCCTGGGGGCTGAAGCCTCGTGACATCCACCAGAGCCTGGCACTGTTTGCCCTGCTCGACCCGGATATCCACCTGGTCAACCTGACCGGCGCAGCCGGGTCCGGCAAAACCATTCTGGCCCTGGCCGCAGCCATCGAGCAGACCATGGTCAGCAAGCGCTACCGGCGCATCATCGCTACCCGCAGCGTGCAGGGGCTGGACCAGGAGATCGGCTTCCTGCCGGGTACCGAGGCCGAGAAGATGGAGCCGTGGCTGGGCGCCATCACCGATAACCTCGAAGCTTTGCACATGGATGACGAAAGCACCCATGGCAGCGTGGAGTACATCCTCGAGCGCGTGCCACTGCAGTTCAAGTCGCTGAACTACATCCGAGGCCGTAGCTTCCAGCAGAGCCTGATCCTGATCGACGAGTGCCAGAACCTGACGCCGCACCAGATGAAAACCATCATCACCCGTGCCGGCTCCGGGTCCAAGGTGGTCTGCCTGGGTAACCTGGCGCAGATCGACACCCCCTACCTGTCCGCGACCAGCTCGGGCCTGACCTACCTGACCGAGCGCTTCAAGGACTTCCCCCACGGCGTGCACATCACCCTGCAGGGCGTGCCGCGCTCGGTGTTGGCCGAGTACGCCGAGTCGCATCTGTAACCGTCACCGCCGGGCGGTTAGCCGCCCGGCCTTCCCTTGCAGGAGCAGCCTTGTCCTGCGAAGAGGCCATTACACGCAGGGCTATTTTCCAGTCATGCTGGCCCTTTCGCAGCACAAGGCTGCTCCTACAGGTGATGTGCATGCCTCATACCTCTGCTCAAACCTGACCCACAGGTTTACACTGCCAGTTCCCTTCACAGGAGCAGAGCAGTGCTGACACATCTTGATTCCCAGGGGCGGGCCAACATGGTCGACGTCACTGAAAAGGCCGTGACCGAGCGCGAGGCCACTGCCGAGGCGCGGGTGCGCATGTTGCCGCAGACCTTGCAGATGATCGTCGACGGGGAGCATCCCAAGGGCGACGTGTTCGCCGTGGCGCGCATTGCCGGGATCCAGGCGGCGAAGAAGACCAGCGACCTGATCCCGCTGTGCCACCCGCTGATGCTGACCAGCGTCAAGGTCGAGCTCAGTGCCGAGGGCCAGGACGCCGTGCGGATTGTCGCCCGTTGCAAGCTGGCCGGGCAGACCGGCGTGGAGATGGAGGCGCTGACCGCTGCCAGCGTTGCCGCGCTGACGATCTATGACATGTGCAAGGCTGTGGACAAGGGCATGGTCATCGAACAGGTACGCCTGCTGGAAAAGCTCGGTGGCAAAAGTGGCCACTACAAGGTGCAGGCATGATGAAGGTCAAGGTGATGTACTTCGCCCGCTACCGCGAACTGTTGGGTGTGGATGGCGAGCGTGTAGAGGGCGCGTTCAAGGTGCTGGACGATGTGCGCCAGGCCCTGGTGGGCAAGGGTGGGCACTATGCGGTGCTGGCTGAGCAGAACCTGATGTGCGCGCGCAACGAAGAGCTGTGCAAGCTCGATGAGCCACTGCAAGAGGGTGATGAAGTGGCGTTCTTCCCGCCGGTGACCGGAGGCTGAACATGGCAGTGCGAGTGCAACACGGCGCGTTCGACCCAGGGGCCGAGGTGAATGCCATGCATGCGGCCAATGTTGGCGTGGGCGCGGTGGTCGGTTTTGTTGGCTATGTGCGGGATTTCAACGATGGCCGCGAAGTGGCGGGGATGTTCCTTGAGCACTACCCGGGCATGACCGAAAAGGCGCTGGCCAAGATCGTGGTCGAGGCCGAGCAGCGCTGGCCGTTGCTCAAGGTGGAGGTTTTGCACCGCATCGGTGCGCTGGAACCGGGCGAGCCGATCGTGTTTGTTGGCGTGGCCAGTGCCCATCGGCAGGCGGCGTTCGAGGCCTGTAACTTCATCATGGACTACCTGAAGACCCGGGCGCCGTTCTGGAAGAAGGAAAATACCCAGGAAGGGCCGCGGTGGGTTGAAGGCAAGCAGAGTGACCAGGATGCGGCGGGGCGCTGGTAGATTGCTGTCT
>NZ_JBNRIK010000015.1:121378-153740 GCF_053557975.1 Pseudomonas sp. XP2 | reverse complement strand
ACGGCGTGACCTTCACCGGTCGCGGCGAACCGGGCGCTACCGTGCAGGTGCGTGATACCGGTGGCAACATCATCGGCACGGGTGTAGTCGGCGCCGATGGTCTGTTCAGCTTGACCCTGAACCCCGCACAGGCCAACGGCGAAGCACTGGACGTACGTCTGGTGGATACCGCCGGCAACAGCTCTGCACCGCTGCAGTTCGATGCACCGGACATCACTCCGCCGACGGCGGTCAGCAACATCGTGGTCGGCAACGGCGGCCTGGCCCTGAGTGGTCGTGGCGAAGCCGGCGCCACTGTCGAAGTGCGTGATGCCAACGGCACCGTAATCGGCACCAGTGTGGTAGCCGCCAACGGCACCTTCCTGATCAACCTCGACCCGGCTGTGCAGCCAGGTGAGCAACTGAGCCTGGTGCAGACCGACCCAAGCGGCAACGCCTCCGAAGCGCTGCAGTTCGAAGTGCCGGTCACCACTGCCCCGGCAAGCCCCAGCGACCTGGTGTTCGCCGAAGACGGCAGCAGCATCAGCGGTACGGCACCTGCCGGCACCCGTGTGGAAGTGCATGATGCCAACGGCACGCTGATTGGCAGTGTCGTGGCGAGCCCCGATGGCAGCTTCACCGTGGTCCTCGACCCGGCCCAGGCCAATGGGGAACTGCTGGACGTGGTGGCCATCGACGATGCTGGCGTAGCGTCCCTGCCAACGCAGGTCACCGCACCGGACATCACCGCACCTGCCGCCCCGAGCGACCTGGCCGTCAACGCTGACGGCACAGTAGTCACCGGCCGTGCCGAACCGGGCAGCACCGTGCGTGTGCTGGCCGCCGATGGCACCACCGTGCTGGGTAGCGTGGTGGTGGGCGCCACGGGCAGCTTCAGCATCACCCTGGACCCGGCACAGGTCGACGGCGAAGTGCTGCAAGTCACCGCCACCGATGCGGCAGGCAACACCTCGACCGCTGGCTCGGTCACCGCGCCAGACATCGACGGGGGCGATACCACGCCACCTGACGCACCGACCAACCTGGTGATCGGCCTCGCCGGCAGCCAGTTGAGCGGGCGTGGCGAGGCCGGCACCACCGTACAGGTACGCGATGCGGCAGGCACTGTGCTGGCAACCGGCACTGTCGGCCCGGATGGCACCTTCGCGGTAACCTTGTCCCCTGCCGTGAACGACGGCAGCACGTTGCAAGTCACCCTCACCGATGCCGCTGGCAACGTCTCGCAACCGGGCTCGGTCGCCTCTCCAGACCTGCAAGCCCCGACACAACCGACCGAACTGGCCCTGGCCGATGGCGTCACCTTCACCGGCCGCGGCGAACCTGGCGCCACGGTGCAGGTGCGCAATAGCGCCGGCAACGTGATTGGTACCGGCCTGGTCAACGCAGACGGCACCTTCAGCGTCACCTTGTTCCCGGCCCAGGCCAATGGCGAGGCGCTGGACGTGCGCTTGGTGGATACCGCTGGCAACAGCTCTGCACCGCTGCAGTTCGATGCACCGGACATCACCCCGCCTGCGGCGGTCAGCAATGTCGTGGTCGGTACCGGTGGCCTGGTGCTCAGCGGTCGCGGCGAGGCCGGTGCCACTGTTGAGGTGCGTGATGCCGGCGGTACCGTCATCGGCACTGCCACGGTCGGCGCCAACGGCACCTTCGTGGTCAATCTCGACCCGGCAGCCCAACCGGGCGCCGCACTGAGCCTGGTACAGACCGACCCGAGCGGCAACGCGTCCGAAGCCTTGCAGTTCGAGGTGCCCATTACCCCTGCCCCCGCCAGCCCAAGCGACCTGGTAGTGGCCGCAAATGGCACCAGCATCACAGGGTCTGCACCGGCCGGCAGCCGCGTGGAAGTCCACGATGCCAACGGCACGCTGGTGGGCAGTGTGGCAGTGGGCGCTGAAGGCACCTTCACCGTCATCCTCAACCCGGCCCAGGCCAACGGCGAGCTGCTGGATGTGGTCGCCATCGATGGCACAGGTGCATCGTCCCTGCCGGTGCAGATCAGTGCGCCGGATATCACCGCCCCGGCCGCCCCGAGCGAACTTGCGATCAACGCCAACGGTACCGTCGTCACTGGCCGCGCGGAAGCGGGCAGCACCGTGCGCGTGCTGGCCGCCGATGGCACTACCGTGCTGGGTACGGCGGTGGTAGGCGCCACCGGCAGCTTCAGCATCACCATCAGCCCCGCGCAAGTGGACGGTGAAGTGCTGCAAGTCACCGCCACCGACACCGCCGGCAATGCCTCCAGTGCCGGTAGCGTCACGGCCCCAGACATCGACGGTGTCGATACCACGCCACCCCAGGCGCCGACCAACCTGGTCGTCGGCCTGGCCGGTGGCCAACTGAGCGGCCGTGGCGAAGCGGGCGCCAGCGTGCAAGTACGCGATGCCCAGGGCAACGTGCTGGCCAACGGTACAGTCAACCCGGATGGCACCTTCCAGATCACCCTGGCCCCGCCGGTGAACGATGGCAGTACCCTGCAAGTGGTACTGACCGATGCCGCCGGCAATGCCTCCACTCCGGGCACGGTGGCCACCCCAGACCTCCAGGCCCCCGCCCAGCCGACCGGTCTGGAGCTTGCCGGCGGCGTTACCTTGACCGGTAGCGGTGAGCCTGGCGCTACCGTGCAGGTGCGCGACGCCTCGGGCAACGTGATCGGCAGCGGCGTGGTCAACCCGAACGGCAGCTTCAGCGTTACCCTGTCCCCTGCCCAAGCCAATGGCGAGGTCCTCGACATCCGAGTGGTGGACGCCGCGGGTAATGTCTCCACCCCATTGCAGTTCGATGCGCCGGACACCACGCCCCCTGCCGTAGTCGGCAACATCGTGGTCGGTACCGGCGGCCTGACCTTGAGCGGTCGCGGCGAAGCCGGTGCTACCGTTGAAGTACGCGATGTCAATGGCACCGTGATCGGCACTGGCACGGTGACCGCCAACGGCACCTTCCTGCTCGACCTGGACCCGGCCGCGCTGCCGGGCGAGCGCCTGAGCCTGGTGCAGACCGACGCCAGCGGCAACGCGTCCGGGGCCTTGACCTTCGATGTACCGCTGGTGCCCACGCCGGCCAGCCCGAGCGACCTGGTAGTCGCTGCGGATGGCACCAGCGTCAGCGGCTCCGCGCCGGTCGGCAGCCGCGTGGAAGTGCAGGATGCCAATGGCGCGGTGGTGGGCAGCATCGTGGTCGGCGCCGAGGGCACCTTCACCGTTGTGCTCAACCCGGCCCAGGCCAACGGCCAATTGCTGGACGTGGTCGCCATCGACAACAACGGGGCTTCGTCACTGCCGGTACAAGTGACCGCGCCGGACATCACCGCACCTGCCGCCCCCAGCGAACTCGCTGTCAGCGCCAATGGCAGCGTGGTGACCGGGCGCGCCGAAGCTGGCAGCACCGTGCGCGTGCTGGCAGCCGACGGCACTACCGTGCTAGGCAGCGTCGTGGTGGGGGCCGGCGGTACGTTCAGCATCGGCCTGACCCCGCCTCAAGTGGCCGGCGAGCAATTGCAGGTAACCGCCACCGATACCGCAGGCAATGCCTCCGCAGCCGGCACCGTCACTGCACCGATCGTTGATAACGGTGGTGATACCACACCGCCAGCGCCTGCCACCCAACTGGTCATCAGCGTCGATGGCCGCACGGTCTCCGGCCGGGGTGAAGCAGGCACCACTGTGGAGGTGCGCAACGACCAGGGCCAGGTGCTGGTGAGCGGCACCGTGCAACCGGATGGCAGCTTCAACGTGCAACTGCCAACCCCGGTGGTGGATGGCTCGTCCCTGCAAGTGACCCTGACCGATGCCGCCGGCAACGTCTCGACACCTAGCCCGCTGACAGCGCCGGACCAGGTGGCACCGCTGCAACCAACCGACCTGGTGCTGAGCAATGGTGACAGCCTGGTCGGCACTGCAGAAGGGGGCGCCCGGGTGGAGGTAAAAGATGCCTTGGGCAACCTGATCGGCAGCGCCATTGCCGGGCCCGATGGCAGCTTCAGCCTGACCCTCGACCCGCCTCAGGCCAATGGCGAAACCCTGTCCATCACTGTGACCGATGCGGCCGGCAACACCTCGGTGCCGCTAAGCTACACGGCGCCAGACATCACCGCACCGGCGATCGTCACCGACGTGGTGGCAGGCGATGGCAGCCTGGCCGTGTCTGGCCGTGGTGAGCCCGGTGCCACAGTGCAAGTGCGTGACACCCAAGGTGTCGTGCTCGGTTCCGGCATCGTGGCGCCCAATGGCACCTTCGTGGTTGACCTGGAGGCACCGCTGGCCGCAGGTGAGAACATCGTCCTGGTGCAGACCGATGCCGCCGGCAATACCTCGGCAGGGGTCAGTGTGACCGTTGCCGATACCCCGCTGCCCGAGAGCCCGAGCGGCGTGCTGGTGGCCGGCGACGGCTCCAGCGTTTCCGGTACCGCACCGGCCGGTACGCAGGTGCAGGTGCTTGACGCACAGGGCAATGTCCTGGGCAGCGTCCAGGCTGGCCAGGATGGCAGCTTCACCATCGGCCTGAGCCCGGCCCAGGCCAATGGCGAGACCCTGGATGTGGTGGCGGTTGATGGCGCTGGCAACAGCTCGCTGCCGACCCAGATCACCGCCCCTGACATCACCCCGCCCAATGAAGCCAGCGAACTGCAACTGAGTGCCGACGGCGGCCTGCTCACCGGCCGCGGCGAACCGGGCACCACCGTGCAGGTCATCAGTGCCGACGGCACTGTGCTGGGCAACGCCCAGGTCGGTAACGATGGTGTGATCAGCGTGGTCCTGAACCCACCGCAGACAGACGGCCAGGAACTGGACGTGGTACTGCGCGACCCCGCTGGCAATACCTCGACCGCCACCATCGTGGCGCCCGATACCGATGGCCCGCTGCAACCCTCGGGGCTGGCCATCGATACCGCTGGCATTCACCTCACCGGCCAAGGCCAGAACGGTTCCATCGTCACCGTGCGTGACGCCGATGGCAACGTGCTGGGCACCGCCACCGTAGGCGCCGACGGCCGCTTCGATGTCACCCTCAATGCACCGCAGCGCAATGGCGAAAGCCTCACAGTCGAAGCCACTGACAACCTGGGCAACAGCGCAGGGCCCGTAGACTTCACTGCACCCGATTCCACCCCTCCGCAAGTGGTCACCACCCCGGCCATCGATGGCACCGGCACCACGGTCACCGGCAACGGCGAACCCGGTGCCACCGTCACCGTGCGCGGGCCGGACGGCAGCGTGCTGGGCAGCACCGTGGTCGGCACTGGCGGCGCATTCGAAATCACGCTCGACACGCCTCAGACCAACGGCCAGGCACTGACCGTGGAGCAACGCGACCCGGCTGGCAACCTGTCAGCGGCGGTCGACTTGCCAGCACCGGATACCCAGGCACCCGATATACCCACCGGCCTGATTCTGGCTGGCGACGGCAGCAGCCTGAGCGGCAGCGGCGAGCCTGGTGCGCAGGTGACCGTGACCGGCGCGGGTGGCGCAGTACTGGGTACCGCAACGGTCCAGCCCGATGGCACCTTCCAGGTGACAATCGACCCGCCACAGCTCAACGGCCAGACCCTGTCCGTCACCCAGACGGACAACGCCGGCAACGACTCACCGGCCGGCACCGTCACCGCACCTGACTTCGAGGCACCGCTGCCGGCGCAAGGCCTGGGCCTCGACCCTACGGGCACGCTGCTCAGCGGCCAGGGCGAAGCCGGGAGCACCGTCGAGGTTCGCAACGCCGCCGGTGACCTGCTGGGCACCATACCGGTGGCGGCAGACGGCACGTTCGAAGTTCTACTCACCCCCGCCCAGACCAATGGCGAGGTGCTGTCGGTGGTGCTGATCGATGGGGGCGGCAATGCCTCGCCGTCGGCTACTTTTACCGCCGACGACAGCACTGCACCGGCCGCACCGAACGGCCTCACCATCACCCCGGGCGGCAACGCCATCCAGGGTACGGGTGAAGCTGGCTCTACGGTGGAAGTGCGGCTGGCAGACGGCACCGTGGTCGGTACCGTAGTCGTGCCGGCAGGCGGCAACTTCACGGTACCGCTGTCGCCTGCGCAACTGGACGGCCAGGCCCTGAACGTGACCTTGACCGACGCGGCGGGTAATGAGTCCCTGCCCGGCCAGATCACTGCGCCGGACATCACGCCACCGGCTGCGCCCACAGGTGTGCTTGTCAGCGACGACGGCACCACGGTCACCGGTAACGCACCTGGCGCGGACTCGGTCACCGTAAGCGATGGGGCTGGCAATGTGATCACTGTCCCGGTCAACCCGGACGGCAGTTTCAGCGTGCCACTGGATACAGCGCAGAACAACGGCCAGACCGTGACCGTGGTAGTGACCGACGCTGCCGGTAACGACTCGGCACCGGTCTCTGTCACCGCTCCGGACACCACTGATCCACTGCCGGCCACCGGCATTAGCGTGAGCCCGGACGGCGGCACGGTCGGCGGCACCGCCGAACCCGGCAGCACGGTAGAAATCCGCAACCCGGATGACACCGTGCGCGGCACAATCACCGTAGGGCCGGACGGTACCTTCGTGGTGCCGGTCGACCCGCCACTGACAACCGGCGAAACTGTCGCTGTGGTGGTGATCGACCCTGCCGGCAATGAGTCACCCCAGGTGCCAGTAGCAGGCCCGACTGGCACGGAAGTGGCCACACCGTCGGCCCTTGCCATCAGCGCCGACGGCTTCCTGCTGACCGGCCAAGGTACAGTCGGCTCGCTGATTACCGTGACCTCCGGGGGCACTACCCTGGGCACCGCCACGGTCGGCAGCGACGGCACCTTCCGGGTGTTCTTCCAGAACGCCCAGCTCAATGCCCAGACCTTGCAAGTCAGTGCCAAGGCTACTGTCGACGGCCAGCCTTCGGTGCCGGCCATCGTGGTGGCCAATGACACCACGGCACCGAACGCGCCGGCCCAGGTAACCCTCAACGCCACCGGCAGCACACTGACCGGCCAGGGCGAAGTGGGCGCAACCGTGCGCGTGACAGACGCTCAAGGCACGCTGCTGGGGACTGCCACCGTCGGCAGCAATGGCCTGTTCAGCGTCAGTTTCTCGCCGGCCGTGGCCAATGGGCAGAACCTGATCGTGACCCAGGCCGATGCTGCGGGTAACGTTTCGCTCGCGGCCACGCTGCAAGCACCTGACCTGCAAGCACCGCTGGCGGCCAGCAACCTCAGCCTCAACAGCGCGGCCACCGTGCTCAGCGGCCAGGGTGAAGCCGGCGCCAGCGTCACCGTCCGCGACGCCAGTGGCGCCATCCTGGCCACCGGCACCGTCAACCAGAGCGGCCAGTTCCAGATCACCCTGCCCAGCGCGCAAACCACCGGCAGCCCGCTGCAAGTCACCCTCAGCGATGCTGCCGGCAACGTCTCCGGCCCGGCCAGCCTGGCCACGCCCGACCGCACGCCACCCGCCGCCATCACCAATCCGCTATTGAGCCAGGACGGCCGCCAGCTGTCCGGCAGCGGTGAAGTGGGCGCTATCGTGCAGGTGCGCAACGCCGCCGGCACCGTGCTGGGCACCGCCACCGTGGGCGCCGACGGCCGCTTCACGGTGACCTTCGACACCCCGCAAGCCAATGGCCAGGCCATCGGCGTCACGCAGGTGGATGCCGCCGGCAACACGTCGCCAGCCATCAACGTGTCGACCCCGGACCTGACCCCACCCGCGCCGCTGACCAATGTGGTGCTGAACAACAACGGCCTGACCCTGACCGGCTTGGGCGAAGCCGGCGCCACAGTCACCGTGCGCGGTCCGGACGGCACCATCATCGGCAGCGGCCTGGTGGCGGCCAATGGCAGCTTTACCCTGACCCTGAACAGCGCCCAGCTCAACGCCCAGCACCTGAACGTTACGCAGACCGATGCGGGCAACAACACCTCAACCGCCGTGGCGGTCACTGCGCCGGACTTCACCCCGCCTGCGGCACCGACCACACTCGCCCTGTCCGGTACCGGGCTGCAACTGACCGGGAACGCCGAAGCCGGCAGCACCGTGACCGTACGCGATGCCAGCGGCAACGTGTTGGGCACGGCGGTGGCCGGCAGCAACGGCACCTTCCAGGTCACCCTGAACAGCGCCCAGACCAATGGCCAGACGCTGCAGGTGACCGCCACCGACGCCGCCGGCAACGTGTCGCCGGCCGCGCCTTACAGCGCAGCCGACACCACGCCGCCAGCGGCCGTGACCAATCTGGCGGTCTCCGCCAATGGCGCGACCCTGACAGGCAATGGCGAAGCAGGCGCAACAGTCACTGTGCGGGCACCCGACAATACCGTGCTGGGCACCGCCACGGTCGGGGCCGACGGCCACTTCAGCGTGGCCCTGTCGCCGGCCGCGATCACCGGTGAAAGCCTGAGCGTGATTCAGGCGGATGCCGCACAGAATGTCTCCCCTGCGCAAAACGTCACCGCGCCGGGTGTTCTGGCACCGGCAACCCCGGACAACCTGGTCCTGGCCGCTGACGGCCTGTCGGTGACCGGCACCGCAGCGGCGGGCAGCACAGTCAAGGTGTATGGCCCCAATGGCGTCTTGCTGGGCAGCAGCCCGGTCGCCAACGACGGTACCTTCACTGTCAACCTGGGCAGTGCACAGGCCAATGGTGAAGTGCTGCAGGTCAGCGCAACGGGCACCGATGGCAGCGTATCGCTGCCTGCCACCTTGCAGGCACCGGACACCACGGCACCGCAACCACTGACCAACCTGGTGCTGTCCAACGACGGCCTTGTCCTCAGTGGCCGCGGCGAGGCAGGTGCCACCGTTACCGTGCTAGGCGAAGGCGGTATCGAGCTGGGTACTGCCGTGGTCGATGCCAGTGGCAACTTCAGCGTCAACCTGAGCGCGCCGCAGATCAATGGCGAACAGCTCAACGCCAGCCAGTCCGATGTGGCCGGCAACGAGTCCAACAGCGTCAGCTTGATCGCCCCTGACCGCGTCGCCCCGGATGCTGCCGGCAACCTGGCCTTCGCAGGGGGCGGCAGCTTGCTGAACGGTACCGGCGAAGCAGGTGCCGGCGTGCGCGTGCTCGCCGCCGACGGTTCGGTGCTGGGCAGTGCAACGGTGCGCGCGGACGGCACCTTCCAGGTCAACCTTGCATCGCCTCAAGCAAACGGCCAGCAAGTGCAAGTGGTACTGACCGATGCGGCTGGCAACCAGTCCGCCGCCAGCGCCATTACCGCACCCGATACCACGCCGCCAACGGCACCAGCCGAACTGGCCGTTTCCGGGGATGGCGTCACCCTCACCGGCCGCGGCGAAGTTGGCGCGCTGGTGACCGTGACCAACCCGGCCGGCGACGAAATCGGCAGCGCCACCGTCGATGCCAGCGGCCACTTCACCATCACCCTGAACCCGGCACTGGGCAACGCCGAGCTGCTTAGCTTTACCCAGGCCGACGCAGCCGGCAACGTGTCGGCAGTGGCAACCCTGCAAACCCCGGACTTCACCCCACCCGCCCCGCTCACCCAAGTGGTGATCAACGCAGACGGCAGCGTTGTCAGCGGCCTGGGCGAAGCCGGCGCGACGGTCATCGTAAGCAATGCCGCCGGCACGGTGCTGGGTACTGGCACGGTGCTCGCCGATGGCAGCTTCCGTGTCGAACTTACGCCTGCGCAAATCAACAACCAGTTGCTGTCGGTACTGCAGGCCGACCCACCCGGCAACGTCAGCCTGCCGGTCAGCGTACTGGCGCCGGACCACACGCCGCCTGCTGCGGCAACCGAGCTACGGCTCAATGCGGCGGGTGACGAATTGGGCGGTGTCGGCGAAGCAGGCGCCACGGTGCGGGTCTACGTTGGCACCACGCAGGTCGGTACCGGTACGGTGGGAGCCAGCGGCACCTTCGTGGTCGAGCTGGATACCGCAAAACTCAATGGCCAAGTGCTGCAAGTGACCCTGACCGATGGTGCCGGTAACATCTCGCCAATCAGTTCGGTCACGGCTGTGGACACCACGCCACCGGCCACCGTGATCGCCACCATCAACGACAGCGGCACCCAGGTGATCGGTACCGCCGAAGCCGGCACCCGCGTCACCGTGGTCAACAACAACGGCGACCTGCTGGGCCAGGTGACGGTCGATCCGGACGGCACCTTTGTCCTCAACCTGAACAACCCGCAGATCAACGGTGAAGTCCTCACCGTCATCGCCCAGGACGCCACGGGCAACCCGTCGGCGCCCCTGCAGGTGAACGCGCCAGACCTTACGCCGCCAGTGCAACCCGATAACCTGTTGCTCAACCCGGCAGGTACGTCGATGACCGGTACGGCAGAAGCCGGCACCACCATCACGGTGCGTGACCCGAACAACAACGTCGTAGGCACCGTGGAAGTGGGTGCAAACGGCCAGTTCACCGTGCCGATCAACCCGCCGCAGAACAACGGCCAGTTGCTCACAGTGGTGTCCACGGACGATGCCGGCAACGCCTCGGTGGTTGTGCCCTATCAGACCAACGACACCTCACCGCCTGGGGTGGTCACCGACATGGCCATCAACAACACGTTCAACGTGCTGACCGGCAAGGGCGAGCCGAATGCCACCGTCACCATCAGCCGCGGCGGATTGGTTATCGGCACGGGTACGGTAGATGCCGCGGGTAACTTCCAGATAACCCTGGTGCCGGCGGCGGGCTCGCTCGCCACCTTGGCAGTGACGCAATCCGACGGCATCAATACCTCTGCGGTCGCCACGTACATCACACCACTGATCGCGCCACCAGTGCCCCCCACCAACGTGACGCTGGGCAGCGACGGGCTGACCTTGGCCGGTAATGCGCCAAGTGGCGTGGGCATTCGGGTCTACGATGCCGCAGGCAACCTGATCGGCACAGGCGGCGCTACCCTGAACGGCACCTTTACCCTGACGCTGAACACAGCGCAGCTCAACGGCCAGCATATTTCGGTGACAGCTGTAGCACTGGTAGGCGGTGAATCGCAGCCAACCTTCCTGCAAGCCGCCGACATCACACCACCGGCCAACCCGCTGGTGACCGGGCTGTCTCTGAACGGCCTGGTGCTGACCGGTACCGGTGAAGCCGGCGCCACGGTGACCGTGCGCGACGCCAGCAACAACGTGCTCGGCACGGCGGTGGTGAATGGCGGTGGCGTGTTCACCGTCAACCTGAACGCCGCACAGCTCAACGGCCAGGTACTGGGCGTGAGCCAGGCCGACGCTGCGGGTAATGTGTCCGGCAGTACCAGCTACACCGCCACGGACGTGCAACCACCTGCAACACCGACCAACGTCACCATCAACGGCGCGGGTACCGTGCTCACCGGTAACGGTGAAGCGGGCGCCACCGTGACGGTGCAAGGCCCGAACGGCCAGGTCGGTACCGGTGTGGTGCAAGCCGACGGCACCTTC
Organism: Pseudomonas sp. XP2; assembly: GCF_053557975.1. Lineage (NCBI taxonomy): Bacteria > Pseudomonadati > Pseudomonadota > Gammaproteobacteria > Pseudomonadales > Pseudomonadaceae > Pseudomonas > Pseudomonas sp. XP2. The sequence goes on along the minus strand of NZ_JBNRIK010000015.1, from coordinate 142,386 downwards.
ACCATCACCCTGACCTCGCCACAGAACGACGGGCAACTGCTGGTGGTGCGCCAGGCCGATGCTGCCGGCAACCTGTCCGGTAGCACCAGCCTGACCGCGCCCGACACCACCCCGCCAGCCGCCCCGCTGGCCACCATCAACGCCAACGGCACCTCGGTCAGCGGTTCTGGCCAGATCGGCAGCACGGTCACCGTGCGCAACAGCGCCGGCACCGTGCTGGGGACAGCAACGGTGGGCAGCAACGGCCTGTTCGTGGTCAGCCTGACTGCGGCGCAGATCGACAACCAGGCGCTCAGCGTCACCCTCACCGACAGCGCCGGCAACGTCTCCACCGGCACTACGCTGACCGCACCAGACCTGACCCCACCTGCGGCTGCCGGCAACCTGCTGATCAGTGCCGACGGCGGTACCCTGACCGGTACTGGCGAAGTGGGCGCCACCGTGACCGTGCGCAGCGCCAACGGTACCGTGCTGCAAACCGCGACGGTGCAGCCGGGCGGCACCTTTACCGTGACCCTGAGCCCGCCTCAGGACAACGGCCAGATCCTCTCGGTGACCCTCAGCGACCCGCGCGGCAACGTGTCGGGCAACGTCAACGTCACCGCGCCGGATGTGGATGCCAACGCGCCGGTCATCGCCAGCGACAACCTGGCCACGGCCACGGTCAACCTGGCAGCGGTCAGTGCCACCAAGACCTACACCGACAGCTTCACCACGCTGCTGTCGGGCTTCTCCAAGACCTACACCTGGACGGTGGCGGCAGGCACCACGGCCGACCCGACCCTGACACTGACCACCAACAGCGTGCTGGCACTGCTCAACAACACCAGCTTCACCCTGCAGGTAAAAGACGCCAGCGGCGCCTGGGTGACCCTCGCCACCGGCAACACGCAGGGCCTGCTCGACCTGATCGTGCTGCCGATCGGCTTGCAGGTGGACATCGGCGTGCTGCAAGCCGGTGACTACCGGTTGACCGTGGGCAGTGGCGGCATTGGCCTGGTCACCAACGTGAGCACCGCGCTGGACATCACCTCCACCAGCCTGACCCAGTTCACCGGCACCGGCACTGCCACCACCGGCAACGTCATCACCGACGTGGGCACCGATGGCGCGGTGGATGCCCGCGGCCCGGACAGCGCCGCCGTGCTGCAAGTGCTGAAAAACGGCAGTTATGTCTCGGCCGGTACATCGACCACGGTTCAGGGCCAGTACGGCACCCTGGTGATCAGTGCGGATGGCAGCTACACCTACACCCCGAACGGCAGCCCGAACAGTGTCGGCAAGGTGGATGTGTTCAGCTACCAGCTGGTGCACCCGAACGGCCTGTCCGACACCGCCAACCTGTACGTACGCATCGACAGCCCGCAAGCCACGGAGGTCTGGAGCAACACCAACTACGCTGCACCGGCCACGGTGGTCGACGCGGTCAACGATGTCGGGACCAGCCATGTCACCCTGGCCAACCGTGTTGACACCAGCAGCAGTGCGCTGGGCTCGCTGAGCCTGCCGGTGATCGGTACCCGCCAGGCCACCTACACCACCACGGTTGCCGCCGATACCACGGCCAACCTGCAGGTGGTGGTCAACTCCGCCAACCTGTTGAGCCTGCTCAACGGCACCACCATCGAACTGCTCAAGCTCAACCCGGCCACCGGCCAGTACGTACTGGTGCAGTCGGTACCGGGGGGGTCGCTGATCAGCCTGCTCGGTGGCGGCGCGGGCTATACCTTCCAGAACCAGGGGGCCGGCACCTACCACGTACGTGTCACCGCCGGCGGCATCGGCCTGCTCAGCTCCATCACCACCAGCCTCAACGCCACCACCACGCACCTGACCGAGTTCGTGGTCAGCGGCGCGACGGCAGCCACCGGCAACCTGCTGAGTGACGACAACGTCGGTTCGGCACTGACCGTGCTGAGCGTGCTGACAGCGGCCAACACCTACACCATCCCGGGCTACAACGGGTTGAGTGTGGCCGGCACCTACGGCACGCTGCTGGTGCATGCCGACGGCAGCTACACCTACACCCTCAACCCAGGGCTTACCTCGGCGGTGGTCGGCCAGCACGACACCTTCACCTACGAGCTGACCCACCCGAACGGCACCACCGACACCGCCACGCTGACCGTCAACCTGGACAATGCTGCCGGCCTCACCACCTTCACTTCGCTGCAGGCCGACACCGGTGACGAGGCGGTAGCGCTGGCCAGCCTGGCAGCCGCCACCGATGTCATCGCCGGCACCGACGGCAACGACCACCTCGATGGCAGCCAGGGTGGCCACATCACCCTGCAGGGTGGTGCGGGTAACGACACGCTGGTGGTGGTCGACCAGAACTTCGCCAGCGTCGAGGGCGGCACAGGTACCGACACCCTGCTGTGGGGCGGCGGCGATGCCAGCATCGACCTGGGCAACCTGGCCGGGCGCGTGCACGACATCGAAGTCATCGACCTCAACGACACCAGTTCGGTGGCGCTGACGCTCAACCTGGCGGACGTGGTGGCAATCACCGAAACCGGCACCGACACACTCATCATCAAAGGGGACAACAAAGACTCGGTTCACATGACGGACAACTGGACGCTGGTCGGGAACCAAACTGCCGACGGTATCGACTATAACCAATACACGGCCCAGGAGGATCCAAGCCATCACCTGTGGGTACAGAACGGTATCCATGTGGTCTGAGGCCGCTGCAAACCCGCCGGGCAAATGCCCGGCGGCAAGGACGACCAGCAGTAAGGGAACTATGTGAAGCGAAGCAGTCCGCTGTCACCGCTGTTGCTGGGAGCCTTCGGGCTCCTGGCCCTGAACTTCCACCCGGTTGCCCTGGCAGCCGATGACATAGACCCCCAACTGCGCCAGATCGGGCCATCGCTGCTACGCGATGCGCCCGAAGCAGTGCCCGCACGCCCCGCCACCGGCATGGCCCCGGTCGCCAGTGGCGAGCGGCTGGGGCTGACCGACGCGGTGCTGCAGGCCGCTCAATGGCACCCCAGCATCGCCGAGGCCATCGGCAACCTCTATAAGCAGGGCGAAGGCATCAACGTCGCCCGCGCCGGGTATTACCCGCAGATTTCCGGCGGTATCCGCACCGGTTATGACACCGGTTATGGCGGCGACCGCAACAGCCAGGCGCTGAACCTGTCGCTCAAGCAGATGCTCTACGACTTCGGCAAGGTCGCCAGCGCCGTCAGCGCGGCACAAGCTGCTGCCGCCCGCGCCCAGGCCAATATCCTGCTGGTGGTCGACGACCTGGCCCGCGACACGGCTTATGCCTGGATCGAAACCCGCCGCTACGAGCAACTGATGACCATCGCCCGCGACCAGATTCGCGGGGTCGGTGACATTGCCGGCATGGCCCGCCAACGCAGCGACATGGGCGCCAGCACCCGTTCCGACGTGGTGCAGGCCGAGTCCCGTGTGGAAAGCGCCCGCGCCACGCTGGAGGAATACCAGTCGCAGTACGAGCGCTGGCGCTCGACCCTGGCGGCACTGATGGGGCGCATCACTCCACCGGCGCTGGCCGAGGATTCGCCAGCAGCGCTGAACCAGGCCTGCAAGCGGCCCTCGCAAGGCGATGACCGCCTGCCTGCCGTGCTCATGGCCCTGGCCCAGCGCGCCCAGGGCCAGGCCGAGCTGGCCCAGGCCAAGGCCGAGGCCTACCCGACACTGTCGTTGCAACCACAGGTCAACCACTACCTGGACAACGACTACAACCGCGACAACTCACGGATGGACCGCACCCAGGCAGGCATCTACCTGAACGTCGAGGTACCTATCTATCAAGGGGGTGCCATCAGCGCCCGCAGCCGCGCTGCCGGCCACGCCCTGACCGCCGCCGACTCCGCCGAAGACGCGGCCCGCCTGCAAGCCCGTCGTGGCCTGGCCGAGGCCATGGCACAAACCTCCGGGCTAGGCCGCCGGCTGACTTCGCTGGAAGCCCGCCAGGTCAGCATTCAGGAAGCACGCATGCTTTACGGGCGCCAGTACCTGGACCTGGGCACGCGGCCCCTGCTCGACCTGCTCAACGCCGAGCAGGAGATCTACCAGTCACGCTTCGAACTCGCCGGCACCCGCTCCGACCTGCTGCGCCTGGATGTCGACTGCCTGTACAACACCGGCGCCCTGCGCACGGCCTTTGGCCTTGAGGGGCGCAACCTGCAAGGGGTGGAGATCCAGCCATGACCGATTCGATCAATGTGACCCTGCCTGAACAGCCCACTGCCCCCGCGGCCGAAGCGCCTCATCGACCGGACCTTGGACCGTGGCTGGAAGTAATGCTGCAGGTGGCGCACCACTACCGCCTGGACGTGTCGCCACAGCGTATTCGCCTGGCCGCCGTCGAGGACGCCCGCCCGCTGGATGAAATCCTTCGCCACATGGCGCGCCAGGCCGGCCTGGCCCTGCGCTTCGTGCGCTTCGACGCCAAGGGCTTGAGACAGTGGCGTACACCGCTGGTACTGGAACTGGATGATGGCCAGTTGGCGGTGGTCGAGTCGGTCACCGAAGAGGACGACCTGGCGGTGGTGTTTGCCGGTGACCAGGGCCTGACCTCTCGCCTGCCCCGCGACAGCCTCAAGGGCCGCATCAACCGCGTTGCGCTGCTGCGCCCGGCACGGCCGCTGCGCGATGTACGCACCGATGACTACACCGCACCCTACGACCGCCACTGGTTTGCCCGCATCGTGCTGCGCGACCTGCGCCCGTATGGGCAGGTGATGGTCGCCTCGCTGGTAGCCAACGTCTTGGCCCTCGCGGGGGTTTTGTTCTCGATGCAGGTGTACGACCGGGTGATCCCGGCCGAGTCGCTGCCCACCCTGTACGTGCTGTTCGGGGGGGTAGTGCTGGCGCTGGTGTTCGACTTCAGCATGCGCCTGCTGCGGCTGAAGGTGACCGACCTGCTGGGCAAACGCGCCGACCTGCGGGTGAGCGACCTGGTCTACGGGCATGCCTTGCGCCTGCGCAACTCGGTGCGCCCTAAGTCCACCGGGTCGTTCATCTCGCAACTGCGTGAGCTGGAATCGATCCGCGACCTGATCACTTCCAGCACCGCCACGGCGCTGGCCGACCTGCCGTTCTTCCTGTTGTTCCTGTTCGTGTTCTGGCTGATCGGCGGCGTGCTGGTGTTCATCCCGCTGGTCGCATTGCTGGCCATGGTGGTGCCTGGGGTACTGGCCCAACGGCGCCTGGCGCGGCTGGCCAATGCCTCCATGCGCGAGTCGGCGCTGCGCAACGCCATGCTGGTAGAAAGCATCCAGGGCCTGGACGAAATCAAGGCACTGCAGGCCGAAGCACGCTTCGAACGGCAGTGGAACCAGTACAACGCCGCCTGCGCCCATACCAACCTGCGCCTGCGCACCCTCACCAACGGCCTGGTGACCTGGACCCAGAACGTGCAGGGCGCGGTGTTTGCTGTGGTCATCGTGGTCGGCGCACCGATGGTCATCGCCGGCGACCTTACGACCGGTAGCCTGGTGGCGGCGTCGATGCTGTCGTCACGGATGATGGCGCCGCTGGCGCAACTGACCCATGTGCTGACCCGCTGGCAGCAGGCCAAGGTGGCCCTGCAAGGGCTGGACAAGCTGATGCAGTCACCGGTCGACCACCCCGAAGGCGAAGCCCGCGTACACCTGCCGGCGATTCGTGGCGAGTACCGCCTGCGCCAGGCCAACTTCCGCTACAGCGAGGAGTCCCCGCCAGCGCTGAACATCGGCCAGCTGGATATCCAGCCGGGCGAGCGCATTGCCGTGCTCGGGCGCAACGGCGCCGGCAAGTCGACCCTGCTGCAAGCCCTGGGAGGGGCCATGGACCTGGTGCAAGGCGAGGTCAGCCTGGACGGCATCGCCATGGGCCACCTCGACCCTGCCGACCTGCGCCGTGACGTGGGCCTGCTGCCACAGTACGCGCGCTTGTTCCACGGCACCCTGCGGGAAAACCTCACTCTCGGTGCCGGCCAGGCCAGCGACCAGGAACTGGTGGCCGCACTGGCTGCCACGGGCGCGCTGGACTTCGTCCGCCGCCTGCCCAAGGGCATGGACCACCTGATCCTGGAAGGCGGCCTGGGCTTGTCGGGCGGCCAGCGCCAGGCCTTGGTGCTGTCGCGCCTGCTGGTGCGCCAGCCGCAAGTGTTGCTGCTGGACGAGCCGACTGCGTCGCTGGACGACATGACCGAGCGCAAGCTGCTGGATAACCTCGAACGCTTCTGCCAGGGCCGCACCCTGGTGATCGCCACCCACCGCCTGAGCGTGTTGCAACGGGTCGACCGCATCCTGGTGCTGGACGGCGGGCGCATCGTCATCGATGACACCCGCGATGCCGCGCTGGCCAAACTGCAAGGAGCCCAGGCATGAGCAACCATGAACTCCCGGCCTCCTACCTGGATGGGCAGGACGACCAGGCAGTGTTCCGCGCCGGCCGCATCATTACCCTTTGCGCCTTGATGCTGGCCGCGTTCCTGGCCTGGGCCGCCTGGTTCGAGGTGACCGAAGTGTCCACCGGCACCGGCAAGGTGATCCCCAGTTCGCGGGAGCAGGTGATCCAGTCGTTCGAGGGCGGCATCGTCGCGCAGATGAGCGTGGCCGAAGGCGACCTGGTCGAGCGCGGCCAGGTGCTGGCCCAGCTCGACCCGACCAAGAGCGCCTCCAGTGTCGGCGAGAGCGAAGCCAAGTACCGCGCTGCCAAGGCCAGCCAGGCCCGCTTGCAGGCAGAGGTCACTGGCAGGCCGCTGACTTTCCCGGACAGCCTGCGCGACTCACCCGACCTTATCGACGCCGAAACCGCGTTGTACCAGACCCGCCGTCGCGGCCTGGAGCAGACCCTGGCGGGTATCCAGGACTCGCTGCAACTGGTGCGCAGCGAGCTGAAGATCACCGAGAACCTGGCAAAGATGGGCGCCTCCAGCCGGGTCGAAGTGATCCGCCTGAACCGCCAGCGTTCAGAGCTGGAGCTCAAGGCCAACGAAGCCCGCTCCGACTACCTGGTGCGTGCCCGGGAAGAACTGGCCAAAGCCAGCGCCGAGGCCGACAGCCTGTCAGAAGTGGTCCGCGGGCGCAGCGACTCGCTTACCCGCCTGACCTTGCGCTCACCGGTGCGTGGCATCGTCAAGGACATTGAGGTCAACACCCTGGGCGGCGTGGTGCAGCCCGGTGGCCAGGTCATGAAGATCGTGCCGATGGACGAACGCCTGCTGATCGAAACCCGCATCGCCCCGCGCGATATCGCGTTCATCCACCCCGACCAGGCGGCCAAGGTCAAGATCAGTGCCTATGACTATTCGGTGTATGGCGGACTGGATGGCAAGGTGGTGGGGATTTCGCCGGATACCCTGCAGGATGAGGTGAAACCGGAAATCTACTACTACAGGGTGTTCATCCGCACCGAGCAGGACAGCCTGCAGAACAAGGCCGGCAAGCACTTCGCGATCGTGCCGGGGATGATTGCCACGGTGGATATCCGCACCGGCGAGAAGACCATCCTCGATTACCTGATCAAGCCGCTGAACCGGGCCAAGGAGGCACTGCGCGAACGCTGATCCAGGCGTTTACACACATCACCTGTGGGAGCGGGCATGCCCGCGAACACCGGCGGAGCCGGTGCCATGTACCGCGTCGCACGCTTCGCGGGCATGCCCGCTCCCACAGGGTCCCAAGCATCCCCAGGTTCTGTGCAAAATGCCTAAAGCCCGACCAAAACGGGCCGATAACCGGTTATCCCCTGTTCCCCACCGAAGGTCACCATGGCCACGCAAAATGCCCGCGCGGACTCGTTGTCCCTGCTGCTGTTCACCCTGCGCAGCGGCAAGTTGATGGCAATCAACCTGCTCAAGGTCAGCGAAATCATCCCCTGCCCGCCGCTGACCAAGCTGCCGGAGTCGCACCCCAACGTGAAGGGTGTGGCGACCCTGCGTGGCCATTCGCTGTCGGTCATCGACCTGTCACGCGCCATCGGCGAGCGGCCCCTGGAAGACCCGCAAGGCGGCTGCCTGATCGTCACTGAAATCAGCCGCTCGCGCCAAGGCCTGCATGTGCAGGCGGTCAGCCGCATCGTGCATTGCCTGAGCACCGACATCAAACCGCCACCCTTTGCTTCGGGCAACCGCTCGTTCATCACCGGCGTGACCCGGGTCGACAACACCCTGGTGCAGGTGCTGGACATCGAAAAAGTCATCCACTCCATCGCCCCACCGCCGGCCGAACCCGCACACGGCACCTTGAGCGAAGAAGACGCCAGCCTGCTGGCCGCCGCCAACATCCTGGTGGTGGACGACAGCCTGGTGGCCCTGCAGCAGTCGGTGCACACCCTGCGCAACCTGGGCATCGAATGCCACACCGCGCGCAGCGCCAAAGATGCCATCAACGTGTTGCTGGAGCTGCAAGGCACCGCGCAGGAGATCAACATCATCGTCTCCGACATCGAAATGAGCGAGATGGATGGCTACGCCTTCACCCGCACCCTGCGCGAAACCCCTGATTTCCAGCACCTGTACGTGCTGCTGCACACCTCGCTGGACAGCGCCATGAGCAGCGAGAAGGCAACCCAGGCCGGGGCCAACGCCATCCTCACCAAGTTCTCCTCGCCAGAGCTGACCGATTGTCTGGTGGTGGCCGCGCGTACCGTGGTGTTTGCCGAGCACTGATATATTAAGCGACAAACTCCCCGGCTTGCCGCCGGGGGTGAGTCGGGCATAATTCGCGCCCCTCGCAAGCAAATTGCCGGAATCGCGTATGAAGTTTTTCAGCTCTATCCTGATCACCTGCGCCCTCCTCAGCGGTATCGCCCAGGCCTCCAGCAGCCAGGCCTGGAACGAGCAGCGCCAACAGATGCTCAAGGCCTGCCTGGCCGCCAGCCAGTTCAAGGATGCCCACGCCCGCGGCAAGCCCGCCGAGTTCGATGACCAGGTCGGCATGAGCGCCCTGCTGGTCGAAGGCGTCTACCCGCAGAAGCACATGCAGCAACGCACCGGCACCGAGCTGTGCCTGTACGACCGCCAGCACCAGCGTGCCTTCATCAGCGAGTGGAGCCCGGAAGCCAAGTGACCGACAACTTGCGATTCGGTTGTACCGGCTGCGGCAAGTGCTGCACCGGGCACCACGTGCCCCTGACGCTGGCTGAGGCCCGCCGCTGGGCAGATGATGCCGGCCAGGTGATAGTGCTGATCGAAGCCTTCGTGGCCGATGGCCCCGGCATGCCGCCTGAGCAGCGCGAACATGTGCTGCGCCGCTCGTATCCGGTGGCCTGCGGCGACGGTGAGGCACGCGTGTCGGTGACCTTTGCCGCGTTCAACCCCGGGCGCTGCCGCAACCTGGACGACAACGACCTGTGCACCATCTATGAACAGCGCCCGCTGGTCTGTCGCATCTACCCGGTGGAAATCAACCCGCACATTCCGCTGCGCCCGGACAGCAAGGACTGCCCGCCGGAAGCCTGGCAGCACGGGCCGGAACTGATTCACGGCACGCAACTGGTCGATGCGGAACTGCAAGCGCTGGTGCAAGCGTCACGGCAAGCCGACCGCGATGACATTGCTGCCAAGGTGGCGGTGTGCCAGGCGCTGGGCATGACCACCAGTGCGCTCAAGGGCAATGGCTTTACCGCCTACCTGCCAGACATGGGCGCGTTTGCCACGGCGCTGGCGCAGGAGCCCATACCTGACGCTGCACAGTGGACCTTGCATGTGCAGGATGAACCGCTGGTCGCGAGCTTGCAGGCGCTTGGTTTGCGCACTACCCACGAAACCCCGGTGTACTACGCCTTCATAGGCTTTTAGCCTGAGCGACTTCAGCAAGCATTCCACGGTAACTGTGGGAGCGGGCGTGCCCGCGAACGCCGGCGCAGCCGGTGCCATCCACCGCGTCGTCTTCTTCGCGGGGACGCCCGCTCCCACAGTGCTCCCCTGTCGCATGCCACCCGGTGAAACTGACAGCGCTGTCAGCCAGCCGTCACGCTGCCGACCCGGTGCGGGGGCTATAAGATTGAGTACAGACAACCGTTTCCCTCCCACCTGGCCAAGGTGCCCGCACCGATGCGACGTCCGTCCCGCTCTGCCTTCCTCGCCGCACTGGCGCTCCTGGCCCTGGTGGTAGCAGGCACCTGGTTCAGCCAGCGCCAACCCGCACCGGCCGCCCGCGCGCAAACCGCCGTACCGGTGCGCGTGGTCAGCGTCGCCCAGCAGGACGTGCCACGCTATGCCAGCGCCATCGGCTCGGTATTGTCGCTGCACAGCGTCGAGATCCGGCCCCAGGTCGAGGGGATACTCACCCAAGTGCTGGTCAAGGAAGGCCAATGGGTCAAGGAAGGTGACCTGCTCGCTACCCTCGACGACCGCAGCATCCGCGCCAGCCTCGATCAGGCCCGCGCACAACTCGGCCAAAGCCAGGCCCAGATCCAGGTGGCCGGCGTCGACCTCAAGCGTTACCGCCTGCTCAGCAGCGATGACGGCGTGTCCAAGCAAACCCTCGACCAGCAACAGGCGTTGGTCAACCAGCTGCAAGCCACGGTCAAGGGCAACCAGGCGGCCATCGCCAACGCCGAGGTGCAACTCTCCTACACACAGATACGTTCACCGGTAACCGGGCGCGTGGGCATCCGCAATATCGACCCGGGCAACCTGGTGCGCACCAGCGACACCCAAGGGCTGTTCAGCGTGACCCAGATCGATCCGATCGCTGTGGAGTTCTCGCTGCCGCAACAGATGCTGCCAACCCTGCAAGGCCTGCTCAAGGCGCAAACGCCGGCGCTGGTCGAGGCCTACATGGATGCCGATGGTGAGCGCAACCTGCTCGGCGCAGGCCACCTTGCCCTGATCGACAACCAGATTTCGGCCAACACCGGCACGGTGCGCGTCAAGGCCGAGTTCGACAACAAGGACGGCCTGCTATGGCCGGGGCAACTGGTCACCGTGCGCCTGCGCACGGCGATGGACCAAGACGCCCTGGTGGTGCCGCCCCCCGTGGTGCAACGCAGCATCGATGGGCACTTCGTCTACCGCGTCGACGGCGACAAAGTCACCAACGTGCCGGTCAAGGTACTGTATCAGGACAGCACGCTGAACATCGTCGCCGGGGTCAAGGCCGGCGACCAGCTGGTACTCGATGGCCAATCGCGCCTCAAACCCGGCTCCAGGGTCGAGATCACCCCTGACGCCCCGCCGCCTGCCGAGATGGCCGAGCGCAGGAGCCAGCCATGAACACCCGCAATGGCGTCTCGGCGTGGTGCATCGACCACCCTATCGCCACCCTGCTGCTGACCTTCGCCTTGGTCCTGCTCGGCGCCATCGCCTTCCCGCGCCTGCCGGTGGCACCCTTGCCAGAAGCGGACTTCCCGACCATTCAGGTCACCGCCCAGTTGCCCGGTGCCAGCCCGGAAACCATGGCCTCGTCGGTGGCCACGCCGCTGGAGGTGCAGTTCAGCGCCATCCCCGGCATGACCCAGATGACCAGCAGCAGCGCGCTGGGCTCGACCACGCTGATCCTGCAGTTCACCCTGGACAAGAACATCGACACCGCCGCCCAGGAAGTGCAGGCAGCGATCAACACGGCCACCGCCCGCCTGCCCCAGGACCTGCCCAGCCCGCCCACCTGGCGCAAGGTCAACCCGGCCGACAGCCCGGTGGTAATCCTCACCGTCAGCTCCGCACAGATGCCCGGCAACGAGCTCAGCGACTACGCCGAAACCCTCTTGGCGCGCCAGCTCAGCCAGATCGACGGGGTCGGCCTGATCAACATCACCGGCCAGCTGCGCCCGGCCATACGGGTGCAGGCACAACCCGAGAAACTCGCGGCCATCGGCCTGACCCTGGCCGACGTGCGCCTGGCTATCCAGCAGACCAGCCTGAACCTGGCCAAAGGCGCGCTGTACGGCGAGCACAGCGTGTCGACCATCGCCGCCAACGACCAGCTGTTCCACCCCGAAGACTATGCGCAGCTGATCGTCAGCTACCGCAATGGCGCCCCGGTGCACCTGAAGGACGTGGCCAAGGTAATCAATGGTGCCGAGAACGCCTATGTAAGTGCCTGGTCAGGCAACCAACCGGGGCTGAATCTGGTGATCTTCCGCCAGCCTGGCGCCAATATCGTCGACACCGTGGACCGGGTGCTCGACGCCTTGCCGCGCTTGCAAGAGATGCTGCCGGCCTCGGTCGAAGTGTCGGTGCTGCAGGACCGCACCCAGACCATCCGCAGTTCGCTGCACGAGGTCGAGCTGACCCTGATGATCGCCGTGGCGCTGGTGATCGGGGTGATGGCGCTGTTCCTGCGTCAGTGGTCGGCCACCTTCATCGTCTCCAGCGTGCTCGGCGTCTCGCTGATCGCCACGTGCGCGCTGATGTACGTGTTCGGCTTCAGCCTCAACAACCTGACCTTGGTGGCTATCGTCATTGCCGTCGGCTTCGTGGTCGATGATGCCATCGTTGTGGTGGAGAACATTCATCGCCATCTGGAAGCCGGCGACGATAGCCGCACCGCTGCGCTCAAAGGCGCCGGCGAGATCGGCTTTACCGTGGTGTCGATCAGTTTCTCGCTGATCGCCGCGTTCATTCCGCTGTTGTTCATGGGCGGTGTGGTGGGCCGGCTGTTCAAGGAGTTCGCCCTGACCGCCACGGCCACCATTTTGATCTCGGTGGTGGTATCGCTGACCCTGGCCCCCACCCTTTCGGCGCTGTTCATGCGCCGCCCACCCGGCGACCACCAGGGCGGTTTCGGCCAGCGCCTGCTGGGTTGGTACGAAAAAGGCCTGGACCGCGCGCTGGCCCACCGGCGGATCACCCTGGGGGTGTTCGGCATTACCCTGGCGCTGGCCGTGGCCGGCTACGTGGGCATCCCCAAAGGCTTCTTCCCGCTGCAGGACACCGGCTTCATTCTCGGCACCACCGAGGCAGCTGCGGACGTGTCCTACCCGTCGATGATCGACAAGCACCTGGCGCTGGCGAAAATCATCGGTGACGACCCGGCAGTGCGCGCCTATTCGCACTCGGTGGGGGTGACTGGCAGCAACCAGACCATCGCCAACGGCCGTTTCTGGATCTCGCTCAAGCCCCGCGGCGAGCGCGATGTCTCGGCCAGCGAATGGATCGACCGGATTCGCCCGAAACTCGCCCAGGTGCCGGGCATCGTCCTGTACATGCGCGCCGGCCAGGACATCAACCTCAGCTCCGGCCCGTCACGCACCCAGTACCAATACGTGCTCAAGAGCAACGACGGCGTCGCGCTCAACCTGTGGACCCAGCGCCTTACCGACCGCCTGCGGGAAAACCCGGCGCTGCGTGACCTGTCCAACGACCTGCAACTGGGCGCCAGCGTCACCCGCATCGATATCGACCGCCAGGCCGCGGCGCGTTTCGGCCTGACCACCACCGACGTCGACCAGGCCCTGTACGATGCCTTCGGCCAGCGCCAGATCAGCGAATTTCAGACCGAGACCAACCAGTACAAGGTCATCCTCGAACTGGACGCGCAACAGCGCGGCAAGGCTGAAAGCCTCAACTTCTTCTACTTGCGCTCACCGCTGACCAACGAGATGGTGCCGCTGTCGGCCCTGGCGCATGTCGCCGCGCCAAGCACCGGGCCGCTGTCGATCAGCCACGACGGCCTGTTCCCGGCCGCCAACCTGTCGTTCAACCTGGCGCCCGGCGTGGCCTTGGGCGATGCGGTGCAGATCCTGGAGCGTGCGCAGCGCGAGCTGGGCATGCCCGACTCGATCACCGGCAACTTCCAGGGCGCCGCCCAGGCGTTCCAGAGCTCGCTGTCGAGCCAGCCCTACCTGATCCTCGCCGCGCTGGTGGCGGTTTACATCATCCTCGGTGTGCTCTACGAGAGCTTCGTTCACCCGCTGACCATCATCTCCACCCTGCCCTCCGCAGGCCTGGGCGCGATCATCCTGCTGTGGGCCAGCGGCCAAGACTTCAGCATCATGGGGCTGATCGGCGTGGTACTGCTGATCGGCATCGTCAAGAAGAACGGCATCCTGCTCATCGACTTTGCCCTCGAAGCCCAGCGCCACCACGGCATGACACCCGAACAGGCGATACGCCAGGCATGCCTGGTGCGCTTCCGTCCGATCATCATGACTACCCTGGCCGCGCTACTGGGCGCGGTGCCGCTGATGTTCGGCTTTGGCACCGGCGCCGAGCTGCGCCAGCCACTGGGCATCGCCGTGGTGGGTGGCCTGCTGGTGAGCCAGGCCCTGACGCTGTTTACCACCCCGGTCATATACTTGGCCCTGGAGCGCCTGTTCCACCGCCGCCAGGCTGCCCGCGCGGCAGCGCCAAGTGCCAGTTAGGACAAGACCATGCGTGTGCTGATCATCGAAGACGAAGAAAAAACCGCCGACTACCTGCATCGCGGCCTGAGCGAACAGGGCTTTACCGTTGACCTGGCACGGGACGGTATCGATGGCCTGCACCTGGCCCTGGAGGGCGACTACGCGGTGATCGTGCTGGATGTGATGCTGCCTGGCCTGGACGGCTATGGCGTGCTGCGCGCCTTGCGCGCACGCAAGCAGACGCCGGTGATCATGCTGACCGCCCGTGAACGGGTCGAAGACCGCATTCATGGCTTGCGTGAGGGCGCCGACGACTATCTGGGCAAGCCGTTCTCGTTCCTTGAACTGGTCGCCCGCCTGCAGGCCCTGACCCGGCGCAGCAGCAACCATGAACCCTTGCAGGTGCAGGTGGCAGACCTGTGGATCGACTTGATGGCCCGCAAGGCCACACGCGCCGGGCAGCGCCTGGACCTGACGGCCAAAGAGTTCTCGCTGCTCAGCGTGCTGGCCCGGCGGCAGGGTGAAATCCTGTCGAAAACGGCGATTGCCGAACTGGTCTGGGACATCAACTTCGACAGCGACGCCAACGTCGTGGAAGTGGCAATCAAACGCCTGCGCGCCAAGCTCGACGGGCCCTTCGACAACAAGCTGCTGCACACCATCCGAGGCATGGGCTATGTCCTGGAAAACCGCGCGGGGTAATTCCATCGCCCTGCGCCTGTCGGCGCTGTTCATCCTGGTGGCGCTGGGCGTGTTCCTGCTGATCGGCTCGGCGCTGTACCGCCAGGTCGACCGCAGCCTGGACCTGCTGCCGCAGGCGGAACTGGATGCGCGCTTCAGCGTGCTCGAATCTACCCTCAACCGCTTCGGCACGCAGGAACACTGGGCCAAGATCAACAACAAGCTCAACCTGCTCAGCGAAGAAGACAAGCGCATCCGCTTCTGGGTAGTCAGCAGCAACCCGGCCTACGAATACGGCCACCCCAGCGAGCTGGTCCGTGCCTTTGCCGAAGGCCCGCAGGGTATGCGCGACCTGCGCCTGCCCGACCGGCCCTACCCTTACAAGGTGCTGGTCAGCGAGCTACCGGGCCTGGGCGAGCGGCCACCGCTGCGGTTTTTGATTGGCATCGACACCGAAACGTTCTGGCAGGCCCAGCACAGCCTGCTGCTGGCGATTGTCGGGCTGGCGGTGCTTGGCGTGCTGCTGGCTTCAATGCTGGGGTACTGGGTCGCGCGCATTGGCCTGCGCCCGCTGCTGGCGTTGTCCAACGAGGCCCAGGCCCTGGCCCCGCCACGCCTGGATGGGCGTTTGCAAACCCACGCCCTGGCCCCGGAACTGGCACAGTTCGCCGGCGCCTTCAACGCCGCGCTCGACCGGGTCAGCCAGGCCTACTCACGGCTGGAAGCCTTCAACGCCGACGTCGCCCACGAACTGCGCTCGCCGCTGACCAACCTGATCGGCCAGACCCAGGTAGCGCTTACCCGTGGCCGCAGTGCCGAGCATTACTTCGAAGTGCTGCAATCAAACCTGGAAGAGCTGGAGCGCCTGCGCAGCATCATCAACGACATGCTGTTTCTGGCCAGCGCCGACCAAGGCAGCAAGGCCACCGCCCTCACCCAGGCCTCGCTGGCCGAAGAAGTGGCAACCACCCTCGAATACCTGGACTACATCCTCGAAGACGCCCAGGTCAGCGTGAGCGTGATCGGCGACGCCCAGGCGCCCATCGAAAAGGCCCAGTTACGCCGGGCGCTGATCAACCTGCTGAACAACGCCGTGCAGCACACCGCGCCGCACCAGGTGATCCAGGTGCAGATCGATGCCGGGCCCGAGCAGGTCAGCATCGCCGTGAGCAACCCGGGGCCGGCGATTGACGATGAACACCTGCCGTTGCTGTTCGAACGCTTCTACCGCGTGGATGCGGCGCGCAGCAACAGCGGTGGGGGCAACCATGGGCTGGGGTTGGCGATCGTCAAGGCGATTGCGCTGATGCATGGGGGGGAAGTGTTTGTGCGCAGTGGGGCCGGGCTCAATACCTTTGGTATCCAGTTGCCGACCTTGAGGCCTGCGCGCTCTGTCTAGGAGCGGCCTTGTGCCGCGAAAGGGTCGCGAAGCGGCCCCAGACGTTTTGGCAGGGCCAAGATTGCCGGGGGCTGCTGCGCAGCCCATTCGCGGCGCAAGGCCGCTCCTACAAGGACCGCGCAGGCTCTCTAGCGCGGGAGTTTGCGGCCAAAGTACTATTGCTTTTTCTTGGATCGTTACCTTTTGCGCAACAGTGCTTATCGCACTTCGCTCTGTTTCAAGTGCACTGAAAGGACTAACTTTACCCCCGTCCTCATTAGCACTTGCACCGCAAGAAGGTAGTTTCAAATGTCCAACAGTATGGGTATTGCCAGCGTCTTCGTTCTGTCTTCCCTGTTGTTGTCGCCCCTGGCCATGGCCGAAGAATCCAGCGCTTTCGTCACCCGTAATGCAGAGCTCGCCGCCGTCCATCAAGAGGCCCGCGACGCTGTAGCAGCAAACAAGGCAGAAGCCACCAAATCCCCAGAACAGACCGCTTCCAAAGTTTCTGTCGATGCCAATGCCGACAGCTGATCAAGCGCTGTTGCTGCTCCCGATTTCCCTTGGCTACACCATGGGCACCACCGGTGCCGATATGTTAGCCTTTTAAAGCCGCTGCCGATCAGCGGCTTTTTTTATGTGCTTTAAACCTCAGCCCGGCTGTAACGTCTACCTAAAAAAAAAGACGCACATTCAAAAATAAAAACTGCCCCACCGTCAGACCAAAGGAGCTAGTACCGGTGCCTTCCGCGTTTCGCTTTACCCCGCTGTTCATTGCGTTGACTGCAACGATCCCTGTCGCCGCCCAGGCAGATGAAGACAAGGCTGATGGCTTCATTGAAGGGTCGTCCTTCAACCTGCACTTTCGTAATGCCTACTTCAACCGCGACAACCACAACGCTGGCGTGCGTGACACCCGCGAGTGGGGCCAGGGCGCGGTTGCGCGCTTCGAGTCGGGCTACACCCCAGGCGTAATCGGCTTCGGCCTGGATGCCCACGCCATGCTGGGCCTCAAGTTGGACGGCGGTGGCGGCCATGCCGGCACCAGCATCCTGCCCGAGCACATCAAGGACGACGGTGAGCTGGGCGCTGCCCCGCATTCGTTCTCCACTGCCGGTGCTGCGGTCAAGCTCAAGGCATTCGACACCGAGCTGAAAGCCGGTGACCTGTTCCTCACCAACCCGGTGATCGCGGGCGGCGAAACCCGCATGCTGCCGCAGACCTTCCGTGGTGTGAGCCTGACCAACACCAGCATCGACGGCCTGCTGCTCGAAGGCGGCCAGGTGAGCTTTACCCACCCGTACAACCAGAGCGGCCACCGCCGCATCGACACCTACTACGGTTCGCTGGACGAGCACGACAAGAGCAAGCACCTGAACTGGGCCGGCGCGTCATGGAGCGGTACCGAGAACATCACCAGCAACCTTTACGCCGCCGAGCTGAAGGACATCTGGAACCAGTACTACGCGGACTTCGACTACACCTACGTGGTCAACGACCTGGTCAGCCTGAACCCGGGCGTGCACTTCTACCACACGCAGGACACCGGCCAGGCCCTGCTGGGCAAGATCGACAACAACACCTACAGCGTGCACTTCACCGTCAATGCGGGCTTCCACAGCGTCACCGCCGCCTACCAGCGGGTCAATGGCAATACGCCATTCGACTACATCAACCTGGGCGACAGCGTGTATCTGGACAACTCGCGCATGTACTCGGACTTCAACGCGCCAAACGAGCGCTCGTGGAAGCTGCAGTACGACTATGACTTCGCCGGAGTAGGCGTGCCTGGCCTGACCACCTCGCTGTCGTACTCGCGCGGCGAGGCCGATCTGACCAAAGCCACCCAGGACACCAGCCACTACGACTACTACCGTGAAGATGGCAAGAACGCCATGCACTGGGAACGTGACCTGGACGTGAAGTACGTGTTCCAGGAGGGTGACCTGAAGGACCTGTCGGTACTGGTGCGCTATGCCACTCACCGTGGCAGCCAGGGGTATGCGTCGATCGACAGCAACAGCGACAACGATGAAGTGCGGGTGATCGTCGACTACCCACTGAACGTGTTCTGATCCAGGACCGCTAGCGAGGGCTGCGCCCTCGATCGCCGGCAAGCCAGCTCCCACAGGTACTGCATAAGCCTGAAGCCCGGTGCTGTACCTGTGGGAGCTGGCTTGCCGGCAAAGGGCTGCGCAGCAGCCCCAGACGTGATTCCGTCGGACAAATCTTGTCCGACAATCACTGCTTCCCTAGAATATCGCCGCCGCGAATGGCCCTGCCCACGCAGTAGCGAGCATGCCCACCCGATTACCGCGTTTCGCATTTCTCAGGTCGCACCCCGAGCTGGCCCTCAACCTGGGCAGTTGCCTTGCCGTGCTCGCCATCGTGGCCATCGTCAGCTTCCTGCTGGCGCGTGAACGTGACAGCGTCGAGCTGTCAGCCATTCGCTCGTCAAGCAACATTGTCCAGCTGATCGAAAGCGACATCCTGCGCAACGCCGAACTCTACGACCAGTCACTGCAGGGCCTGATCTGGGCCGTCGGGCGCAAAGAGCTGCCGGAAATACCCGGCCCGCTGCGCCAACGCCTGCTGTTCAATGAAGCCTTCGTCGACCGCAAACGCGGCGACGTGCTGTGGCTGGACAAGCAAGGCAATGTGGTAGGCGACTCCACCAGCAGTGTGCCGCGCAAGGCCAACTTTGGCGAAACCGGGGTGTTCAAGGCACACCAGGCCAACGCCAATCTGGGCTTGCTGGTAGGCCCGCCATTCAAGGCCAAGCTCGGCGACCTGGACTGGTGTATCAGCTTCAGCCGGCGTATCTCCGGCCCTGATGGCGAGTTTGCCGGACTGGCAGCAGGCGCATTGCGCCTGTCGTATTTCAGTGAGCTGTTCCAGCGCCTGGACATCGGCGCCGACAGCAGCATCAACCTGTTCAATACCGATGGGCAGCTCCTCGCCCGTCAGCCCTCACGCCCGCAAGACCCGCTGATCGGTTCCAACTATGCCGAGCGGCCCAACTTCAAGCGCATTCTCAGCGAACAGAGCGGTAATTTCACTGCCCGCTCTGGCAGCAACGGCAATCCGCAGATCTACACCTTCGCCCGGGTCGCGCAGCTGCCACTGATCGTGCTGGTGGTGCACTCGGCCGACGAGGTGTTCCAGTCCTGGCGCCGCACTGCGGTTCTGGTCAGCGTCGCCACGGGCGTGCTGTGCGTGGGCATCCTCTGGCTGACCCTGCTCCTGGGCCGCGAACTGCGTCGCCGCCAAGAGGCCGAACAAGGTCTGGCAACGTTGGCCGCCACTGATAGCCTGACCGGCCTGGCCAACCGTCGCCGTCTGGACCAGGTGCTGCGCCAGGAGTGGGCGCGTGCGCAGCGCAATGGCAAGCCGCTGGCGGTACTGATGGTGGATGTGGACCATTTCAAGGCGTTCAACCAGCGCCATGGGCATGCCGGTGGCGACCACGCGTTGCGGGAGGTAGCCAAGACCATCGAGGCGAGCATCCGTCGGCCGGCAGATCTGGCTGCTCGTTATGGTGGGGAGGAGTTTCAGGTGGTGCTGCCGGAAACCGATCTGGCCGGCGCGCGGCTGCTGGCCGAGCGCATTCGTACAAGTGTAGAAGCGCTGGCACCTTTTGCCGATGACGCACACGCGGTAACAGTGAGCATCGGCATCGGCCTGTCCGGCACCCAGCACGAACTGAGCAGTGTGCTGGGCGCTGCGGACGAAGCCCTCTACCGGGCCAAGGCCAAGGGCCGCAACCGGGTAGAGGGGCCCGACGCTTAAGAGCGGGCGCGGGCGGCGTTGCGCAGGGCTTTGACCTGGTCATGGTTGCGCTGCACGCCTTGCAGCTGTTTTTCCACCAGGCCATAGGTCATGTCACTGGCGCTGCGGCCCAGCTTTACCAGCTTCTCGCGGGCTTCCTTGTAGGCTTTGAGGGCGTGGTCTTCACCGCGTTCGACCTCGTTCAGCACCGCTTCTTCGTCCTTGCCGGTGACCAGCGACTTCAGGTTTACCCAGCCGCGATGCAAGTCGCCGCTGATGCTGGTGGATGTTTCCGGGTCGCCGCCCAGCCGGCGCACTTCGCTTTGCAGTTCGCCGGCAGCGTTGGCGCATTCACCGGCACGCTGAACGAAGAACGCTTTGAGCTCGGGATTCTTCACATCATCGGCCGAGGCTTTGAATCCTTTCTCGCCATCCTTGCTGTATTCGATCAGGTCGTTGAGTACGTCAATCACGTCTTTGTTGGGGTTGCTCATGGTCGAACTCCTTGGCAGGTGATAGTCATCTACAGAGTTGCAGCGTTCGTGCCATGCTTTCGAGTAAAATAAATCCTTTGTTTTTCAATTGCTTATCTAATATTCAAGAATGGCTGATACCGGCGTTCTGCATGATCGCCGCTTGGGGCTTCGTGCAGATTGCAGTATGGTCGGCACTTTTCCACTCAAGGCGCGCCGAAGATGAAGCCGGAAATGCTCGAATTGCTGGTGACCCGCAGCATGCCGTTCGGCAAGTACCAAGGGCGCATCATTGCCGACCTGCCGGGGGACTACCTGGCCTGGTTTGCGCGCAAGGGTTTCCCCACGGGTGAGCTGGGCGGGTTGCTGGCGTTGATGCATGAAATCGACCACAACGGGCTGGGGGATCTGCTGGTACCGTTGCGCAACAAGCATGGGCGTTGACCTGC
>NZ_JBNRIK010000015.1:58935-121250 GCF_053557975.1 Pseudomonas sp. XP2 | reverse complement strand
TGCCCGCGAAGAGGCCAGTAAAGGCTACAGAAGTCGCTAGCCTTTGACGGGCGCCACGGCCAACTCTACCCGCTCGCTCTTCTTGATCACTGCATACACCACCGCCGTCACCAGGCTACCCGCGACGATAGCCAACAAATACAGCAAGGCATGGTTGATGGCATTGGGGATCAGCAGCACGAACAAGCCGCCATGCGGCGCCATCAGCTTGCAACCGAAGTACATCGACAATGCCCCGGTCAGCGCACCGCCGGCCACGCTGGCGGGGATCACCCGCAGCGGGTCTTTGGCAGCAAACGGAATAGCCCCTTCGGAAATGAAACAAAGCCCCAGGGCCAATGCGGCCTTGCCCGCCTCGCGCTCACTCTGGGCGAACTTGCGCCGGGCCAGGAAGGTGGCGATACCCAGGCCGATCGGCGGCACCATGCCAGCGGCCATGGTCGCCGCCATCGGCGCGTAGCTCGACGATGCCAGCAGCCCCACCGAGAAGGCGTAGGCGGCCTTGTTGATCGGCCCGCCCAGGTCGACACACATCATGCCGCCCAGCAACAGCCCCAGCAGAATGGCATTGGTGGTGCCCATACTGTCGAGGAAGTGCGTGAGGCCTTCGAGCATGGCTGCCACCGGCTGGCCGACCACGTAGATCATCACCAGGCCGGTGACCAGGCTGGCCAGCAGCGGAATGATCAAGATCGGCTTGAGCGCTTCCAGGCTGCTGGGCAAGCGTGCCCAGCGGGCAATGGCCTTGGCGCTGTAACCGGCAATGAAGCCGGCGACAATGCCACCGATGAAGCCGGCCCCCAAGGTACTGGCCAGCAGGCCACCGATCATGCCCGGCGCAAGCCCCGGGCGGTCGGCGATGGACCAGGCGATATAGCCGGCCAGCAGCGGCACCATAAGCTTGAACGCCGCCTCACCGCCTATCTGCATCAACGCAGCCGGCAAGGTGCCCGGCTGTTTGTAGGCCTCAATACCGAACACGAACGACAGCGCAATCAGCAGGCCGCCAGCCACCACCATGGGCAGCATGAACGACACGCCGGTGAGCAGGTGCTTGTACACACCGGTCTTTTCACCCTTCGCCGTGGTAGCAGCCGCTGCGGCATCGGCGCTGTTTTCCACCTTGGCTTCGGCCAGGGCCTTGTCCAGGGTGGCACGTGCCTGCTTGAGTGCAATGCCGGTGCCGCATCGGTAGATGCGCTTGCCGGCAAACCGCGCGGTCGGCACTTCAATGTCAGCAGCTAGCAGCACCACATCCGCTTCAGCAATGGCCTGGGCAGACAACGGGTTACGCGCACCGACCGAGCCTTGGGTCTCGACCGTGAGCTGATAACCCATTAGTTGCGCGGCTTGCTGCAAGGCCTCCGCCGCCATGAACGTGTGCGCGACGCCCGTCGGGCAGGCGGTGACCGCGACAATGCGTGCGCCCGTGCTGCCAACCTCGGGCGGCGCACCTGCTGCGGCCAACAGCGGTTGGGCGTTGGCCGCCGCTTCATCGAGGAAGCCCTCGCGGTCGGCCAGTGCCTGGGCGGGCGTGCTCTGGTAAACCCGCTTGCTGACGAAGCGGGCCAGGTCCACCGGGCCGGTGCTGACCACCAGCACCCAGTCGGCCTCGGCGATCTGCGCGGCACTCAGTTGCCGTTCGGGGTGCCCGGCATCCTGCACTTCTACACGGGTGCTCCAGCCGCGCCGCTGGGCAGCGGCAGACAGCAAGCGCGCGCTCAGCACGCTCGACACCTGGCCGTTGGGGCAGGCGGTGACAATGGCAATGTTCATCGGCAACCCTCTTGTTGTTCTGTCAGTTGCACGGCAGCTTCCAGACACGTCAGTTGCTCACGGTCATGGATGCCGAAGCCAACCTGGGTGACGGCCTGGGCGGCAATCGCGGTGGCGCGGATCAAGGTCTGCGCAGGCGCCTCGCCCTGCAGCAGGCCATGGACCATGCCAGCCACCAACGAATCCCCCGCCCCCACTGTACTGGCAACCCGCACGGTGGGCGGGCAGGCATGCAGGGCCAGGTCGCGGGCGAACCAGCTGACGCCCTGCTCGCCGGCAGACACCACCACGTGTTCCACGCCGCTGGCCAGCAACTGCTCGGCGGCGACGCGTTGCTGCGCCGGGTTATCCACGGCCTGGCCAAGCACTTCGCCAAGTTCTTCGGTATTGGGTTTGACCAGCCAGGGCGCGCTTTGCAGGCCGGCGCGCAGGGCTTCGCCGCTGCTGTCCAGCGCCACCTTGAGGCCAAGGGCCTTCAACTGGTCAAGCAACTGGCGGAACCAGTCGGCGCTGATCCCTCGCGGCAGGCTGCCCGCCACCACCACGGCATCGTGCCCCGGGGCGACCTGCTCCAGGCGCTGCATCAAGGCAATGCATGCCGCTTCGTCGACCTCGGGGCCTTGGCCGTTGATGTCAGTCACGCGGCCATCGGCTTCTACCAGCTTGATGTTGCTGCGGGTTTCGCCGGGTACGCGAACAAAGCAGTCGGTAAAGCCACGCCATTCAATCAACGACTCAAACGGCTGCAGGTTATCGCGCCCGAGGAAACCGCCAACGGTCACGCGGTGCCCCAGGTCGGCCAGTACCTGGGCAACGTTCAGCCCTTTGCCCGCCGCGTGGCTCTGTTGTGCATGGCTGCGGTTGACCTGCCCCGAGCGCAGGGTATCAAGGCCGATGGTGATATCCAGCGCCGGGTTCAGGGTGAGGGTAAGGATCTTGGCCATTCAGTAACGCTCCACCAGCGCGCGAACCGCTGCGGCGCTGTCTTGTTGCAGGGCCTCTCGCGCCAGGGCGCGGGCCGTCTGATGATCGGCCTGGCGAACCAGGGCCTTGACTTCGGCAATGCTGCGCGCAGACACGCTGAGTTCGTCCACGTCCAGCCCGAGCAGCACAGGCACCGCCTGCGGATCTGCCGCCAGCTCACCGCATACGCCCACCCACTTGCCGTGGGCATGGGCGGCGCGCACGGTCATGTCGATCAGGCTCAATACTGCCGGGTGCAGGCCGTCGGCCTGGGCCGAAAGGCTGGGGTGGCCACGGTCGATGGCCAGGGTGTATTGGGTCAGGTCGTTGGTGCCGATACTGAAGAAGTCCACTTCGCGCGCCAGTTGCCCAGCCAACAGGGCCGCCGAAGGCACCTCGACCATGATGCCCAGCTGCAGGTCGGCCACGGGAATTTCTGCCCGCAGGCGCTCGACCATGGCCCGCGCCTCGCGCCACTCATGCACCTGGCCCACCATGGGGAACATGATGCGCAGCGGGCGCTGGTCGGCAGTCCTGAGCAAGGCGCGCAGCTGGTCCTCCATCACTTGCGGCCGTTGCAAGGTCAGGCGTACGCCACGCACGCCGAGGAACGGGTTTTCCTCGGCGGTAATCGGCCAGTACGGCAGCGGCTTGTCGCCGCCGACATCGAGGGTGCGCACCACCAGCGGTCGCCCGTCCAGGCCATCGAGCACGCGACGGTACTCAGCCTCCTGGGTGGCAACGTCCGGGGCCTGGGGGTGGGCCATGAAAATCAGTTCGGTGCGCAGCAAGCCGACACCTTCGGCGCCCTGCTCCACCACCTTGGCGATACCGCTGCTCTCACCGATGTTGGCGAACACCTCCACGGCGTGGCCATCGCGGGTGACGGCCGGTTCAAAACGGTTGGCCCAGGCGGCCTGCAAACGCTGTTCGCGCGCATCTCGCTCGGCCAGGGCGCGCTGCAATTCATCCTCCGGCGGTGCCACGCTGACCACGCCGCGCTGGCCATCAAGCAGTAACGGTGTGCCTGCTTCCAGCAGCAAGATCGCCGCCCCCGCACCCACCACAGCCGGGATGCCCAAGGCACGGGCGACAATGGCGCTGTGTGCAGTGGCGCCACCCTGAGCAGTGACGATACCGGCGACCCGGCCTGGGTCCAGCCGGGCAACATCGGACGGGCCGACTTCGGTCATCACCAGTACGTAGGGTTGTTCGGGCTCAGCCTGGGCCTGGACACCGCACAACTGCGCCAGCACGCGGCGGCCAACATCGCGCAAGTCAGCGGCGCGCTCGGCCAGCAGGGCATCGTGCAACGCCTCTTGCTGGCGCGCCGCGGCCTCGATCACAGCCATCCACGCTGCCGCAGCGCTCTCCCCCTGGGCAAGGCGCTGCTCGACATCATCGGTCAAGGCCGGGTCGGCGAGCATTTCCTGATGCGTGACGAATATCTCGCCAATGGCCTTGTCGCTGCGCTGTACCAGCGCCTGAAGCTCGCTGGCCACCGTTGCCAAAGCCTGGTGCAACTTTTGCCGTTCCTGGGCGCAGGATTCGCCGCGCAGTGGGTAGTCGAACTCGCGCTCGACACACACATGGGCAGGTCCACTGGCAATGCCGGGCGCAGCGCCCACGCCCTGAACACGGCTACCGGCGGCGGGGGCTTGCAGCACCTGGGCCGCAACACTGGCAATGGGCTCCATGCTCTGCGGCAGCGGCTCTACCTCTTCACCCAGGCCCTGTTCAATGGCAGCCAACAGCACCGGCAAGGCGTCGGCGGCAATACCCGGCTCGGCCACCAGTTCCAGGAGCTGGCCACGACGGGCGCCAAGGCTGAGCAGCTTGCTCAGGCTCTTCACCGACACCGCCGGCTGCGCGCTGTCGACCAGGCGTACACGGATTTCCCCGTCGAAGCCTTTGGCCAGTTGCGCCAGCACCTTGGCCGGGCGGGCATGCAAGCCATGTGGGTTGGCCAGCACGATGCGCGCGCTGGGCCAATCCGCCGGCGCCTCGCCCCCCAGCACTGCCAGCACAGCTCGGCTGCTGGTGGCCTGATAGAGCATCTGCCCGCGGCCTTCGATCAGCACTTCGCACAGGCGCTCAAGCAGGGCCTGGTGAGCGGCGCCAAGGCTGGCCAGGCAGAACAGGCCATTGAGCGGCTGGTCGCGATAACGCAGGGGCTGCTGTGGAGTAACGAAGGCCAGGCCCGGCTGGCGCACCTGGCGCTCGCTGTGCAGCCACCACAGGCCCTCGCCCAGCGGCAGCGGCTCGGCCTGCTGCAGCACCGCGGCAAAACCACTGTCGACGCAGTCGGCACGCTGCAACAGGCGGGCGCCGCGCCAGGCCAGTTCGTCAAAGTCTTCAGCCGGCAGGTTCAGGCCGACCAGTTGTGCATCCAGTGCCAGCTCCTGTGGCGCGCCTTGCAGCAGCTTGAGCAGCGCTTCGGCGGAACTGGCCCGGCGCAGCGCTTCGGCCAGGTCGGTTTCGCCCAAGGCGCGGGTCAGCAGCTGCAGCAAGCGCAGGTGTTCGTCGGAACGGGCGGCGATACCGATGGCCAGGTAGACCATTTGCCCATCGCCCCAGTCTACGCCCTCGGGAAACTGCAGCAGGCGCACGCCGGTGGCATAAACCAGGTCACGGGTTTGCGGCGTGCCATGGGGAATGGCGATGCCCTGGCCAAGGAAGGTGGAGCCTTGCCCCTCGCGGTCCTGCAGCCCTTGCAAGTACCCCTGTGCGACCAGGCCATCAGCGACCAGCCGGTCCGCCAGCAGGCGCAACGCCTCGGCCTTGTCGGCGGCCGTCTGGCCCATGGCTATCTGCTCCTTGGCGAGTTCGAGCATGACCTTCTCCTTTTGCAGTTCCCGGTCGGGTACTGGAGTATTGTTGTGAAATTCACATGAAGGGCCAGTTCAACAGCCTTGCACAGATGGCAGCCGAGGCAGAAAATTCGGCAGCTGAAACGTTTAACCTGACCAGGCGGCCACGTTACTCGATAATCTGCCCGGTAAAAAGCCCCATCCTGTCGGACAATTGCGACAATGGTCGTCTGCGCATGGCGCCAGTACCGGGTCAGAATACCCGGTCCGGCCTCACAGCCAGCCCCGGAAATAACAAGGAAAATTCGGTGAAACTCAGCGATATCGCCCGCCTGGCCGGTGTGTCCGTGACCACTGCCAGCTACGTCATCAACGGCAAGGCTGAACAGCAACGCATCAGTAACAGCACTGTAGAACGGGTACGCGCGGTGGTTGAAGCCCACGGCTTTACCCCCAACCCGCAGGCTGCGGGCCTGCGCAGCCGGCACACGCGCACCCTGGGCTTCATTCTCCCGGATCTGGAGAACCCCAGCTACGCCCGCATCGCCAAGCAGCTGGAACAAGGTGCCCGCGCCCGTGGCTATCAGCTGCTTATCGCCAGCAGCGATGACCAGCCCGACAGCGAGCGCCAGTTGCAGCAACTGTTCCGCGCGCGCCGTTGTGATGCCCTGTTCGTCGCCAGCTGCCTGCCGCCGGAAGACGACAGCTACCGCGAAATGCAGGACAAAGGCCTGCCGGTGATAGCCATCGACCGCCGCCTGGACCCTGCGCACTTCTGCTCGGTTATCAGCGATGACCGCGATGCCAGCCGCCAACTGGCCGCCAGCCTGCTCAGTGCAGCCCCGCGCAGCATTGCCCTGATTGGCGCACGCCCCGAGCTGTCGGTCAGCCAGGCACGTGCCGGCGGGTTCGACGAAGCCCTGCAAGGCTATGCCGGTGATGTGCGTCGCTACCAGGGCGAGGCATTCAGCCGTGAGTGCGGCCAGCGCCTGATGCAACAGCTTATCAATGACCTGGGCGGCCTGCCGGATGCCCTGGTGACCACCTCGTACGTGCTGCTGCAAGGGGTGTTCGACACATTGCAGGCGCGCCCTGCCGACTCGCGCCAGCTGCAGTTGGGCACCTTTGGCGACAACCAGTTGCTCGACTTCCTGCCGCTACCGGTCAATGCCATGGCGCAGCAGCATGGCCTGATTGCCGCCACTGCGCTGGAACTGGCGCTGGCCGCAATCGAGGAAAAACGCTACGAACCTGGCGTGCATGCTGTCGGCCGCACCTTCAAGCAGCGCATCACGGCAGCCTGAGCATGCGCCTGGTCGACACCCACACCCACCTGGACTTCCCCGAGTTCGACGCCGATCGCCCGCGCCTGTTGGCCAACGCGGCGGCGCGCGGGGTGGAACGGATGGTGGTGCTGGGGGTTTACCAGGCAAATTTCCAACGGGTGTGGGACCTGGCCTGCGCCGATCAGCGCCTGTTCGCGGCACTGGGCCTGCACCCGGTGTACCTCGACCAGCATCGCCCGGAGCATTTGACGCAATTGCGCGAATGGCTGGAACGCCTGCACGGCGACCCACGGCTCTGCGCCGTGGGTGAGTTTGGCCTGGACTACTACCTCGAAGACCTGGACAAAACGCGCCAACAGGACCTGTTCGAAGCGCAACTGCACATGGCCTGCGACTTCGAGCTGCCCGCGCTGTTGCACGTGCGCCGCAGCCATGCCCAGGTGATCGCCACGCTCAAGCGCTACAGGCCGGCGCGGGCGGGAGTGATTCATGCGTTTGCCGGCAGTTACGAAGAGGCGCGTGAATATATCAAGCTGGGCTTTCGGCTTGGGCTTGGCGGTGCCGGCACCTGGCCACAGGCGCTGCGGCTGCGCAAGACGCTGGCGCGGCTGCCACTGGAGAGTGTAGTGCTGGAGACCGATGCGCCGGATATGGCGCCGGTGATGTATGCGGGGCAACGGAACAGCCCGGAGCATCTGCCGGACATTGCCGGGGCGCTGGCCCAGGTGATGGGAGTGGATGTAGAGGCGCTGGCGCAGGCCAGTAGCCGCAATGCTTGCGAATTGTTTGGCTGGTGCTCGCCTTTGTAGTTGCTGCGCCTGGCAGATCGAGCGCCGCGGGGGCGGCGCTCGATCTGCCAGGCGACGCAAATAGCAAGGCGACCCAAGGTCAGACCAGCACGGTCCACAGCGCAAACCCGGCATACCACAGCACTGCACAGCGCAGCAGCAGCTCCCAAAGGCTGTCCAGCCGCCCCAGGCCACGCTGACTGTCTTCTTCCTCGGGAATGTCATCGGCAATACGCCCCACCCGCGCCACCAGGTGTGCAGCGCTGATGTGCCAGTTGAGCACCTCGTGCAGCATCACCCGGGTCACTGCGAGGAAGTTGCCCACCAGCGCAAAGCTCATTGCCATCAAGCGCACCGGTAGCCAGTCCATGATGTGCCGCAGCTGTTCGGCACGCGCCTTCAGCGCAGGCTGCTGGCTGTGCTCGCCGCACAGCGCCACCAGTCGATAAGCCAGCGCCGCACCAGGGCCTAGCACGAAATACCAGAAGATCACCGCAAAAAACCCTTGGTACACCTGCCACAGCAAGTTGCCCTGCACACGCACCAACAGGCTGTGCGGCTCATCCGCCACCACGCCCAGGTCGCGCTCTGCAACATGCAGCGTCGCTTGGTCGTCACCCCGCCGCCAGGCATCACGGAACGGGCCCAACGACGCCTTGGCATCGCCACGGCCCAGGCTGTAGACCAGCACCAGCAAATGCACCGGCAAGGCCAAAAGCCCATAGGCCACCGGTTCCAGCACATGCAGCAGCAACACCAGCAGCGCTACCGGTGCCAGCACCACGACGGCCAGCGTCCACCAGGGGTGTACCTTGCCGCTGCGCTCCAGGCGAAGCAGCTCGCCAAGGAAGAACCCGTCACGCTGCACTTGATGCCGCAGGGCCGAAAACTTCTCGACCCACAGCGCCAGCAACAACACCAGAAAACTCATGCCTTGTCCTCGTTGTGCAACAACGCTTCGCGGTAGCGCGGCCAATCGAAAGACGGGCCGGGGTCGGTCTTGCGTTGTGGGGCAATGTCGCTGTGGCCCTGAATACGGCCCAGGTCGATGGCCGGCCAGGCGCTACGAATGTGCCGGGTAAGCTGCTCCAGCACGGCGTACTGAGCATCGGTATAGGGCAGGTCGTCGGTGCCTTCCAGCTCTATGCCGATGGAAAAATCGTTACAGCCTTCACGCCCGTCGAAGCACGACACACCCGCGTGCCAGGCACGCTCGAGCAACGAAACGAACTGGGTCACCGCGCCGTCACGCTCGACGAACAGGTGCGCCGAAACGGTGAGGTGGCTGATGCTGGCGAAATAAGGGTGTTCGTTGGGGTCCAGGCGGTTCTGGAAGAACTGCTGCACCTTGCCGGTACCAAAACAGGCCGGCGGCAGGCTGATGTTGTGGATCACCAGCAGGGAAACCGATTCGCCTTCGGGGCGGGCATTGAAGTTCGGCGAGGGGCAGTGGGTGATTCCGATTCCGTGGAACCAGCCAGTGGCACGGTCCAATTGCATGGGGCAAATCCTGAAAGCGCCTTGAACAGACCCACAGTATGCCCTGCCGCCAACACCGTTTGCATGTGAATGATTGTAATGTTGCCGCCTACCTCACCGGTGGCTGCCGCAGCCCATCGAGCACCGCTTCAAGCGCCCGCTCGAACAACAACCCGTCATCCAGCAGCCGCACGTCCCCTCGCTGTAGCGCCTGGGCCAGGCCGGCACCGTTCCACTCTCTCACCTTCATGCCGGTGCGGTTGGCAAACACCAGCCTGTCGCTGCTGCCGATACGCGCCACCAGTTTGCAGCGCAACGGTTCGTCGTCATCAAGTACTTCGACCCAGTTACCGATGCGCAAGCGCTGCACCTGCCGCAACGCGGCTGCCTGGCCTTCGGCAACGTGCAGCGGCGCGCAGGACGGTTCTTCGGCAATCGCCAGCACAATATCTTCGTCCACCCGCACTTCGGCCAAGGGTTGCTCATGGCCAACCGGTAACTCAGCGCCTGTGCAGGCACGCAAGTGCAATTGCTCCAGTTGCAGGAAGAACTCGCGGGTTGCCGCCGAGTTCAGGGCCACACTGGCCAACCCATCGCGCAGCGCCTTGAGCAGCCCAGGTACCTGCTGCAACAGCGCTTGCGGTTCATGCCCAGGGGTGATGCTGGCCAATAGCGTGTCCAGCGTGTGCAGGGCATCCCGCCAAGCCTGGGAGGCCTCACCTTGCTTGAGCCAGGCCAGCAGCAGCACCTGGCTCCAGGCCTGTACCAGCATTTGCACCACCACCAAAGGCAGTACCCGGCCCCGCAGGCGCTGGTTGAGCACCCGCTGCACCTGCTGCCGGGCCTGCAGGGCTCGGGCGCGTCCTTCTTCGGCGTCGCGAGTGCGCTGCTCAAGCAACTCGTTGCGCCGCCGCTCCTCCTGGTTGAACGCAAGAAACTCGTCGAGCAGGTCGGTGAAAATGCCAACATCTTCGGCAAAATCATTGATCAAGCGCTGGACCACGCGCTCTACCCGTAAGTGCAGGCTGTCGCGCAGACCTTCGCCGCTGCACTCCCAGCCAATAGCTGCGCCAGCGATTTCGTTAAGCAGCCGGCGTGCAGGGTGGCTGGCCCGACTGAACAGCCCCTTGTCCAGCAGTGCCACCTTTAACAATGGGATATGCAACCGCGCGATCAACGCACGCAGGCTGGCCGGCAGGTTGTCATCGCCCTGAATACAGGCGAACAGCAGGCCAACCAGGTTGATCGTGTCTTCGTCGGCCACGGCTATGCGCCGCCGGGTGCCGCTGCGCACGCTGACCCTCAGCAGCAATTGTTCAAGCTGTTGGCCGAGTTCAAAATCCTCAGCCTCGCCGGCAGCGGGTACGTAGTGCTGCAAATGCGAAAGCAGGCGGACCAGGTCTGCGGTGCTGATGGACTGGGCGGCAGCCACCGCCTGCAATCGGGGTGCGAACTGCCCACGCGCCGGGGCCAGCAAGGTTTGCAAAGAGGCAAAGAACGCCTGCCCTGCCGCATCTGCGCTCGCTCCCTGGCCTTGGCTTGCCACCCGCTGGCTTGCCATCATGCGCTGATCCTCGGCGCGACGGCGCGGGGCCGGTTGCAACTCGGGCAGCACACCGGCGACGGCCAGCAATTGATTGGCTTCGGCATAGATGACGTCCAGATCGCGCAAGACATAACGCTCGAACAGCTTGAGCAGGACCAGTTTGACCCTCAGGCCAACCCCCAGGTTCCGGCCAGCCTCGAGGAAGTAGCCGCACAGCGCGGCAGGGCCCAGTGGGCTGCATTGCTCATGCACGGGGCGATCGAGCAGGGCCTGCAACCGCAGGCCCAGTTGCTGCAGGGCAATGCCATCACGCGACAGCACCCGCGCAACCATGCATTCGATGGCCGCAGCCCGCTCGAGTTGCATCTTGTTGCGCAGGTTGCCCGGTTCGGCGAGAGGCGCCAGCAGGTCGACATGGCCGATGCGGGAATAGGTGTCATAAAACGTATCAAGGAAGCCGCGTTCGATACTTTTTCGCTTCAGACGCAGATCGCGCATGGCCTCGAAATACAGATTCTGGTCACAACGGTCCACGGCCTTGTCGGCCATTCCAAACAAGGTGTCATCGGCATTGTCGAACAGCGCCTGCAAGCCCTGACGCAGTTGCAACGCTGCCTTGTCGCGCACTTGCAGGAGCAATACCGGAAGGCAAGGAAGAGGCGTGCGCCCCCCTCGGTCGATGGCTGCCGCCAGGGGCACCACCTTGCCTTCGTTTTGCATCCTGGACTCCTTGCAGGTTGTCATGCCCGAAAGGGCTGAAAATCGTCAAAGCTATGACGCCAAATACTGGTCGCCATTATCGGTAAAAAATCTCACAGCTGCCAGCGCCGATTCATGGGCGGTCAACGCCCTCATTTGCAGTCATCGCCCAGCAAGACCGACCAAGGGTCATAACCCAGGCAGCTGTACACATCTGGCCCCTGCCCTATAATCGCCGGCATCTTGCTTGTGGAGCCGACCATGCCGAACCTACGCCTTGCCGACCTGACCGCTGAAATCGAAGCCAACGTGCGCCGCGCACTGTTGGAGGACATCGGCAGTGGCGATATCACCGCGCAGCTGATCCCGGCCGAGCGCCTGGCCAAGGCGACCATCATCACCCGCGAGGACTGCGTGATTGCCGGCACTGCCTGGGTCGACGCCGTGTTTCGCCAGCTCGACCCGCGCGTTGCAGTGCACTGGCAGGTGGCCGACGGTGAACGGGCTACTGCCAATCAGCCGCTGTTCCACCTGGAAGGCCCGGCCCGCTCGCTGCTCAGTGGTGAACGCAGTGCGCTGAACTTCCTGCAGTTGCTGTCGGGCGTGGCCACCCGCGCGCGCGCGCTCGCCGACCTGGTGGCAGGCACGCAAGTGCGCCTGCTGGACACCCGCAAAACCCTGCCAGGCCTGCGCCTGGCGCAGAAGTACGCGGTGACTTGCGGCGGTTGCGACAACCACCGCATTGGCCTGTACGACGCCTTCCTGATCAAGGAAAACCACATTGCCGCCAGCGGCGGCGTAGCTCAGGCAGTGGCAGCGGCGCACCGCATTGCGCCGGGCAAGCCGGTGGAAATCGAGGTGGAAAGCCTGGATGAACTGCGCGAGGCGCTGGCCGCTGGCGCGGATATCATCATGCTCGACGAGCTGAACCTGGACGAAATGCGCGAAGCGGTACGCATTACCGCTGGCAAAGCCAAGCTTGAGGCCAGTGGCGGGGTGAACGAGACGACCTTGCGGGTGATTGCCGAGACTGGGGTGGACTACATCTCGATTGGCGCCATGACCAAGGATGTGAAAGCCGTGGACCTGTCCATGCGGTTGAGCCTGTGAGCTGACCGCAGGCAATAAAAAACCGGCCTTTCGGCCGGTTTTTTTGGGGCGCTATCTGATCAGAACGAGGCGTTGGCCAGCCCGTCCAGGTAACGCTCCACGTCAAGGGCCGCCATGCAGCCAGCGCCGGCCGAGGTAATGGCCTGACGGTAAACGTGGTCAGCCACGTCACCCGCAGCGAACACACCTTCAACGTTGGTGGCGGTGGCGTTGCCTTCACGGCCGCCGTTGACTACCAGGTAGCCGTCCTTGAGGGTCAGCTGGCCTTCGAACAGCGACGTGTTCGGGGTGTGGCCAATGGCAATGAATACGCCGTCGACCTTGATTTCGTCACTGCTGCCGTCGTTGTTCTTCAGGCGCGCACCGGTCACACCCATGTTGTCACCCAACACTTCGTCCAGGGTGGCGTTGAGCTTGAGCTCGATCTTGCCTTCGGCCACACGGGCGTTGAGTTTGTCGACCAGGATCTTCTCGGCGCGGAAGGTCTCGCGGCGGTGCACCAGGGTTACCTTGCTGGCGATGTTGGCCAGGTACAGCGCCTCTTCCACGGCAGTGTTGCCGCCGCCAACCACGGCGACTGGCTTGTTGCGGTAGAAGAAACCGTCGCAGGTGGCGCAGGCCGAAACGCCCTTGCCCATGAAGGCCTCTTCCGACGGCAGGCCCAGGTAGCGGGCGCTGGCACCAGTAGCGATGATCAGTGCGTCGCAGGTGTACTTGCCGCTATCACCCTGCAGGGTGAACGGCTTGTTGGCCAAGTCGACGGCGTTGATGTGGTCGAAGACGATTTCGGTTTCGAAGCGCTCGGCGTGTTCCTGCATGCGCTGCATCAGGGCCGGGCCGGTCAGGCCGTGTGGGTCGCCCGGCCAGTTGTCGACTTCGGTAGTGGTAGTCAGCTGGCCGCCGGCCTGCATGCCGGTGATCAGCAGCGGCTTGAGGTTGGCGCGGGCCGCATAGACCGCAGCGCTGTATCCGGCAGGGCCGGAACCGAGAATGATGACGCGCGAATGACGTACTTCAGACATGTCGAACTCCTGTCGAGCCGGCCGCTCGGGCCGGCATCGGTGTACCGGCTGCGCCAGCTGGAAAATTAAAACGGACCCACGCAGCACTTGGGGAAGGCTACAACGCGCAGGCCCTGAAAGCGAAAAGTTGAGCGCACTGTAGCGAGGTCGCAAAGATTAAGGAAATATCCTTAGACAATCCACCTCATAGGCACCGTCTATTCACTGTTTTCATCGATAGCCCAGACCCCGGCGCTTTTGTTACAGCCCGTGTCCGGCTTGCCAGCCACCTTTCGTCGGCGATGCAAACTCGGTAAGGTCAGCGCGTTTTCCTTCTCTGCGGAGTCTCCCGATGCAAGCCCCTGTCCTCTCCGGCCCCCAATACCTGCGCGAAGGCCTGAAACTGGTGCTGAGCCCCAACCTGCGGCTGTTCGTGCTGCTGCCGCTGGCGATCAACCTGCTGCTGTTCGGTGGCATGGTCTACTTCGCCGGCCACCAGTTTGCCCTTTGGCTCGATGCCCTGATGCCGACGCTGCCAGACTGGTTGAGCTTCCTCAGCTACATCCTCTGGCCGCTGTTCGTTGCCTTGCTGGTGCTGATGGTGTTCTTCACCTTCACCCTGGTGGCCAACATCATTGCCGCGCCGTTCAATGGCTTTTTGTCGGAAAAGGTCGAGGTTGTGGTACGCGGCGAAGACACCTTCCCGGCGTTCAGCTGGGGCGAGCTGGTGGCCATGGTGCCACGCACCTTCAGCCGCGAAATGCGCAAGCTGGGCTACTTCCTGCCGCGGGCAGTCGGCCTGTTCATTCTGTCGCTGATCCCGGTGGTCAACGTCGTCGCCGCGCCACTGTGGCTGATGTTCGGGGTATGGATGATGGCCATCCAGTACATCGACTACCCGGCGGACAACAACAAGATGAGCTGGCAGGACATGCTGGCCTGGCTGCGCAGCAAGCGCTGGCAGTCGCTGGGCTTTGGCGGCATCACCTACCTGGCGCTGATGATTCCGGGGGTGAACGTGCTGATGATGCCGGCGGCGGTGGCCGGGGCTACGTTGTTCTGGGTGCGGGAGCGCAACTGATCCCGGAGCGCATGCGAGATTCTCTGCAGGAAATCGCTCGGTCCTTTGAGGTGCCCTGTGGGAGCGCCCGCGAATGGGGGCACGCGGTGCCTGGCACCGGCTTTGCCGGTGTTCGCGGGACAAGCCCGCTCCCACAAAGTGGACTGCTCACAGAAAAGAACCAAGCTGGCCTGGGGCTTACTGCCCCAACCGGCTGGAGAACTGCCCCACCACATCCACCACCCGTTTCGCCCCGTCCTGAATCTCGACAATCACGCTACCTGTCTCGTCAGCCAGCGCCAGCCCCTGCTCGGCCTGGCGCTTGCTGGTGTCGATGATCGCCACTGCCGCCTGGGCCAGCTGTTCGTTCTGCTGTACCACCCGGGCAATTTCCTCGGTGGCGGTACTGGTGCGCGACGCCAGCTGGCGCACTTCGTCGGCAACCACGGCAAAGCCCCGCCCTTGCTCGCCCGCGCGGGCCGCTTCAATGGCCGCGTTAAGGGCCAGCAGGTTGGTCTGCCCGGCAATGTCGCTGATGGTCTTGATGATCGAACCGATCACCCGCGACTGGGTGTCCAGCGCCTGGATGCCCTCGGCCGCCTCTTGCATCGAGGCCTCCAGGCCACGCATGACGCTGACGGTCTGGGTAACCACCTCGGTGGCTTTGCGGGCGCTGACATCGGTACCCAGCGAGGTGCTGTAGGCGACATCTGCTGCCTGGGCCACGGCCTGCTCCTGGTTGACCTGGTCGGTGATCACAGTGGCGAACTTGACCACCTTGTACAGGACGTCGTGGGCATCGAAGATCGGGTTGTAGGAAGCCTCCAGCCAGATCACCCGGCCATGGGCATCGATACGCTTGAAGCGTTCGGCGACATATTCACCACGGCGCAGCTTGTCCCAGAACGCCTGGTAGCCGGCCGAGTGCGCCTCCTCCGGCTCGCAGAACATGCGGTGATGCTTGCCGCGAATCTGCTCCAGGCGGTAACCGACAGTGGCCAGGAAACGCTCGTTGGCCGTGAGGATGGTGCCGTCGAGGTCAAACTCGATGACAGCGGTAGAACGCATCAGCGCCTTGATCAGGCTTTCATGCTCGCGGGATGCCTCGATAGTGCGGGTAAGGTCGCTGGAATGCAGGGTGAAATACTTGATGCGCCCCTCGCCGTTCTTGACCGGCTGCAGAATCGAGCGCAGCCAGGCTTCCTGGCCGTTGCCGCGCAGCAGGCGGAAGGCACCATTAAGGTGCTCGCCCCGGCTGATAGCGCTCTTCATGCGTTGATAGAAATCCAGCGACTTCACATGGGAAGGGACGATGTCCTCGATGTTGCGTCCAAGCAATTGTTCGGAACGGTAAAACATTTCGCTCTCGAAATTACCGTTGACCATCTCGATCCGTCCCTGGGGGTCGAGCTGAAGTACCAGCATCTCGCTGTCGAGACTGCTCTTGACCTGTTCCACTGACATCAGGTCTTCGCGCAGCTGCCGGATTTCTTGCTTGAGCTTGCTGTTGAACATCACCGCACTCCTGGAGCGCATCATCTAATCGAATGCATCTTCATCGGCTGCCGGTTGCACCTTCTTGAGCACCGGGCAACGAAATATTCATGAAGGCAAAAGCGTCAGTGGTCAGGCGTCATCTCTACGTCACATAACCGTCAAATTGGCGCAACCCGGCAGGCGGAAACTTTTTGTCATGAATACAGCCGCCCTGCGCATCACCCTGGTCAGCGAGACCTTCCCACCCGAAATCAACGGCGTGGCCAACACACTTGGCCGCCTTGGTGAAGGGCTGCGTCAACGCGGCCATGAGGTCGAGGTGGTACGCCCGCGCCAGGCCGGCGAAGCACCTGTGCACAACGACCCGCATCTGATGCTGTGTCGTGGCTGGGCACTGCCCGGCTACCCGGGTTTGCAGTGGGGCGAAGTGTCCATGCACACGTTGCTACGCCGCTGGCGGCGGCAGCGCCCGGACGTGCTGTACATCGCCACCGAGGGGCCACTGGGGCTCAGCGCCCTGCGCGCCGCCAAACGCCTGGGAATCGCGGTCGTCAGCGGCTTCCACACCAACTTCCCGCAGTATTCCGGTCAGTACGGGCTGGGTTTGCTGGCGCGCCTGCTCACCCACTACCTGCGCTGGTTCCATCGCCGCACGGCAATCACCTTGGTGCCCAGCCTCAGCCAGCGCCTGGAGCTGGAACGCCGTGGTTTCGAGCGCCTGGAACTGCTGGCCCGGGGTGTCGATGCCTGCCTGTTCAACCCCGCCCGGCGCAACCAGGCGTTGCGCGAAAGCTGGGGGCTGGGCCCGGACGATATCGCCGTGTTGCATGTCGGACGGCTGGCAGTGGAAAAAAACCTCGGATTACTACGCCCATGCGTTGAAGCATTGCAGAAGACTTATCCACAGAAACGCCTGCGCCTGATCCTGGTGGGTGACGGGCCACAGCGCGCCGCCCTCCAACAGCAGATACCGGATGCCATGTTCTGCGGCGCCCAGCGCGGTGAGGTGCTGGCCGAGCACTACGCCAGCGGTGACCTGTTCCTGTTCCCGAGCCTGACCGAAACCTTCGGCAATGTGGTGCTCGAAGCCATGGCTTCGGGGTTGGCGGTGGTTGCTTATGACGAGGCAGCCGCAGCGCAGCACATACGCCACGGTCACAGCGGCGTGCTGGCGATGCCGGGGGACCAGGCGGGGTTTGTCGACGCGGCCTGCTGGCTGCTGGAGGAAGAGGAAACGTTGCGCCGGGTGCGCCTTAATGCTCGCCAGCATGCCAGCCGTCAGGGTTGGCCGGCGATTGTCGAAGAATTTGAGGGGTACCTGTGCAACGCTTGCAGGCAACCAGGTGTTGCGGCTGGGCGTTCTGCGCCATTTTTGCAGCGCCTGTGAGATCGAGCGCCGCGCGGGCAGCGCTCGATCTCACAGGCGCCAAACGTTTCGCGACAGGCACTCTTCAGGCCAACGCCTTCTCGATCGCCTGCACCACCGCCGGGTCATCCGGCGCCGTGCGCGGCGAAAAACGCGCCAGCACCCGCCCATCCTTGCCCACCAGAAACTTCTCGAAGTTCCAGGTGATATCACCGGGGAACTCGGCCCCCTCACCCGCCAACAGGCGGTACAACGAATGGCGTTGCGGCCCGTTGACCTCCAGCTTGCCGCCCAGCGGGAAGCTCACCCCGTAGTTGAGGCTACAGAATTCCTGGATTTCCTTTTCGCTGCCCGGCTCTTGGCCGGCAAACTGGTTGCACGGCAGGCCAAGCACGTTGAAGCCCTTGTCCTTGTAAACCTGGTAGAGGTTTTCCAGGGCCTTGTACTGCGGCGTGAGACCACATTTGGAGGCAACGTTGACCACCAGCACCACTTGGCCCTTGAACGGTGCGAGGGACAGCTCCCCGCCGTTCAGCGCCTCCAGTTTCAGGTCGTGAAATGCACTCATGACGAATCCCCTCTCAGGTTCCCGGTTGCCGCACAGGCGAATTGCGCCCACTAAAAAGGCGCCCGTTCAAACCGTCCACCTCCCGTAGGAAGGCAAATCGGCTTGCCCGAGCGCCTGGCGACTTTCTGAGCTTAGCGCAGAAAATCAGTGGTGATGGCCACCCTCACCGTGGATGTGGCGGTGAGCGATTTCTTCTTCGCTGGCGTCACGCACGTCGACTACCTTGACCTGGAAGGTCAGGCGCTGGCCGGCCAGCGGGTGGTTGCCGTCAACGGTGACGTCGTCGCCGTCGAGGTCGCGGATGGTCACGATCTGCATCTGGCCGTCCGGCGCCGAAGCGTGGAACTGCATGCCCACTTCCAGCTCGTCAACGCCTTCGAACAGGCTGCGGTTCAGGGTGCTGACCAGCTCGGCCAGGTATTCGCCGTAGGCGTCTTCCGGCTCGATGGTAACGTTCAGCTCGTCACCGGCCTGTTTGCCTTCCAGGGCTTTTTCCAGGCCCGGGATGATGTTGCCGGCACCGTGCAGGTAGACCAGCGGCGCGCCACCGGCGGAGCTGTCGATGGTCTCCCCGGCGTCGTTGGTCAGGGTATAGTCGATGGAGACAGCCTTGTTGGCGGCGATCAGCATGGGGCAAGACCTTTTGCAAAAGTATGTAGAGCGGACAAGTGTAACCAAGCCATCGTCCGATTGCGAACGCACTGCGGACGAGCAACGGCCCATCAGTCGGATCACCGGCTTCCACCAGGACGAAGAAGGCCACTGGGTGGTCGAGCTTTCGTGCGGTCACACACAGCACCTGCGCCACCAACCGCCGTGGCAGGCACGCCCCTGGGTGCTCGATCCGGCTCAACGTACGCAGCGCATAGGCCAACCTTTTAGTTGTGGCTGGTGCGCACAAGGGACCGATAGCGCTACCCTTGGCCGTTAATTTCTTGCACCGCTTATTTCGAGAAGCACGCATGCAGACATTTTTCATTGCGCCGACCGACTTTGGTGTCGGCCTGACCTCCATTAGCCTGGGCCTGGTGCGCACCCTGGAGCGCGCCGGCCTGAAAGTCGGTTTTTTCAAGCCGATCGCCCAGCCCCACCCGGGCGACACCGGCCCCGAGCGCTCGACAGAACTGGTGGCGCGCACCCACGGCATCAAGCCACCCGTGCCTCTGAGCCTGGCCCAGGTCGAGCGCATGCTTGGCGACGGCCAGCTGGACGAATTGCTCGAAGAAATCATCCGCCTCTACCAGCAAGCCTGCGTTGGCAATGACGTGGTGGTGGTCGAGGGCATGGTGCCCACGCGCCACGCAAGCTACGCGGCGCGGGTCAACCTGCACCTGGCCAAGAGCCTGGATGCCGAGGTGATCCTGGTGTCGGCGCCGGAAAACGAAGTGCTCAGCGAACTGTCCGGCCGGGTTGAACTGCAGGCACAGCTGTTCGGCGGCCCACGCGACCCGAAGGTACTCGGAGTAATCCTCAACAAGGTGCGCACCGATGAAAGCATGGCGGACTTTGCCACCCGTCTGCGCGAGCACTCGCCCTTGCTACGCGGCAACGACTTCCGCCTGCTCGGCTGCATCCCCTACCAGCCAGAGCTGAACGCCCCGCGCACCCGCGACGTGGCCGATCTGCTCGGCGCCCAGGTGCTCAACCCCGGCGACTACGAGCAACGGCGCATGAGCAAGATCATCATCTGCGCACGCACCGTGGCCAACACGGTGCCGCTGCTGACGTCGGGTACCCTGGTGGTCACCCCGGGCGATCGCGACGACATCATCCTCGCCGTCAGCCTGGCCGCAATCAATGGCGTACCACTGGCCGGGCTGCTGCTAACCAGCGACAGCAAGCCCGACGCGCGTATCCTCGGCCTGTGCCGCGGCGCGCTGCAGGCAGGCTTGCCGATCCTGTCGGTCAGCACCGGCTCGTACGACACTGCCAACCAGCTCAATTCGCTGAACCGCGAAATCCCGGTCGACGACCGCGAGCGCGCCGAGTTCATCACCGACTTTGTCGCCAGCCACCTCGATGCAGCCTGGTTGCACCAACGCTGCGGTACGCCGCGCGAAATGCGCCTCTCGCCAGCGGTTTTCCGCTACCAGCTGATTCAGCGGGCGCAGCAGGCCAACAAGCGCATTGTCTTGCCAGAAGGTGCCGAGCCGCTGCTGGTGCAGGCCGCAGCTATCTGCCAGGCGCGCGGCATTGCCCGCTGCGTGCTGCTGGCCAAGCCCGAAGATGTCGAGGCCGTAGCCCGTGCGCAAGGCATTACCCTGCCGCCTGGCCTGGAAATTCTCGACCCCGAGCTGATTCGCGGGCGCTACGTGGAGCCGATGGTCGCCCTGCGCAAGAGCAAGAACCTCAACGCGCCAATGGCCGAGCAGCAACTGGAAGACCCTGTGGTGATCGGCACCATGATGCTGGCCCTGGACGAGGTGGACGGCCTGGTCTCGGGCCTGGTGCACTCCACCGCCAACACCATCCGCCCGGCCTTGCAGTTGATCAAGACCGAGCCGGGCTCCAGCCTGGTGTCATCCGTGTTCTTCATGCTGTTCCCCGAACAGGTGCTGGTGTACGGCGACTGCGTGATGAACCCTCACCCGAGCGCTTGCGAACTGGCCGAGATCGCCCGGCAGAGTGCTGAATCGGCGCAGGCCTTCGGCATCGCGCCGCGGGTGGCGATGATCAGTTATTCAAGCGATTCGGCCAGTGATGAAGAGGTTGGGAAAGTGCGCGAGGCGACACGCCTGGCACAGGGTGCAGCGCCGAAGCTGCTGATTGATGGGCCGCTGCAGTATGACGCGGCAGCCAACCCGGCGATTGCACGGGAGCTGGCGCCAGGTAGCCCGGTGGCAGGGCGTGCCACGGTGTTCGTGTTCCCCGACCTCAATACCGGCAACACT
The DNA here is from genome assembly GCF_053557975.1 of Pseudomonas sp. XP2. Lineage (NCBI taxonomy): Bacteria > Pseudomonadati > Pseudomonadota > Gammaproteobacteria > Pseudomonadales > Pseudomonadaceae > Pseudomonas > Pseudomonas sp. XP2. The sequence continues at coordinate 100,410 of NZ_JBNRIK010000015.1, read as the reverse complement.
ACGCACAAAGCAGTGCAACGCAGTGCCGACGGGGTCAGCCTGGGGCCAATGCTGCAGGGGTTGCGCAAACCGGTGAACGACTTGCCGCGCGGGGCTCAGGTTGACGATATCGTGCATACCATCGCCCTGACGGCGATTCAGGCCAGCGTAGCGCGCTAAAAGCTGGGGCTGCTTTGCAGCCATTCGCGGCACAAGGCCGCTCCTACAGGGATCGTGTAATGCCCGTGGGAGCGGCCTTGCGTCGCGATAGGGCCGCAAAGCGGCCCCGGGGGTCAATCAGGGATACTGCTGAACCTGGCCTTGCTGCTGGTCATATTGCTGACCCGGAATCGGCTTCAGGTTCACTTCCACCCGGCGGTTCTGCGCACGGCCATTGGCATCGGCGTTGCTGGCGATCGGCTGGTCCGGGCCCATGCCACGCACCGAGATACGCGAAGCATCCACACCCTGCGAGGTCAGGTAGGTGCTGACCGCCTGCGCACGGCGCTGGGACAGGTCCATGTTGTGCTGGCGGCTGCCAGTGCTGTCGGTGAAGCCGACCACTTCGATGGTGTTCTGGTTGAACTGCTTGAACGAGCCTGCCAGGTTGTTCAGCGGCGAGTAGAAGCTTGGGGCAATGTTGGCCGAGTCGGTAGCGAAGGTGATGTTGCCCGGCATGATCAGTTTGATCTGGTCGCCCTGGCGTTGAACTTCAACCCCAGTGTTGGCCATCTGGGCGCGCAGCTCGGCCTCTTGCTTGTCGGCATAGTAGCCATAACCTGCGGCTGCAGCACCTACCGCAGCGGCACCGATCAGCGCACCCTTGCCACGGTTGTTGTGGTCGATGGCAGCACCGGCGATGGCACCAGCCAGCGCGCCCAGGCCGCCGTATTTGGCAGTCTTGCTCATCCCCGTTGAGCCCTGCGCCTGACCTTGGTTGTCATAAGGGTTCTGGCCGGCGCAGCCGGTCATCAGGGCCGCGGCAGTTGCGACGATAATCAGACGACGCATGGTGAACATGGACAAGCTCCTACTGAAATTCATAAATGCGGCAGATCACAAGCGGATCTATGCCAGCCTTGGATTGCATCGGCAATGAAAAATTCCATGAAAGAGCCTTCATGTGCCTTCAGGCACGGACAAAGGGGTTTTCACGCATCTCATCGCCCAGTCGAGTATCGGGCCCGTGGCCGGTCACCACGATAGCCTCCTCGTCCAGCCGGTACAGCCGCTCCTTGATGGAACGCACGATAGCCCGCTGGTCCCCCCCCCACAAATCAGTGCGGCCAATGCCACGGCGGAACAAGGTATCGCCGGCAATCAACAGCTTGGCGTCGGCGAACCAGAAGCTCATCGAGCCTGGGGTATGCCCTGGCGTATGCAAGGCCACGCCACAGCCGCAGGCCAGTTCTTCGTCATCGCCCAACCAGCGATCGGGAGCCGGCACCGGCGTGTAGGGAACGCCGAACATCTGGCACTGCATCTCCAGGTTGTCCCACAGTACCTGGTCGTCCTTGTGCAGGTGCAAGGTGGCGCCGGTCAGCTCCTTCAATTTGCCCGAGGCAAGAAAATGGTCGAAGTGCGCGTGGGTGTGGATGATGCTCACCAGCGTCAGGCCGTGGGCCTGCAGGCGCGCGAGGATCTTGTCCACATCCCCACCTGGGTCGACGACGATGGCGTTTTTGGTCAGCGGGTCGCCGATCAGTGTGCAGTTGCACTGCAGGGGGCCTACGGGGAAGGTTTCGCGGATGAGGGCAGGTGGGGTCTGGGTCATGATGAGCTCTAAAGCAAAGCCTGGGTCTTTGAAGAGCGTGACAGGAAAATGGGGTGGGCGCACGCGGTTCATGCCTTGCGAGGTGTGGCGCCTGTGAAATCGAGCGCCGCGCGGGCGGCGCTCGATGTATGCACGCCACATATCCTAAGGCAGGAACAACCTGAACAACCCGCCACCCAGCGCGCCGCCATTGGAAATCTCGATCCGCCCCCGCACCCCGCCACTTTCATGCAGCGCTGCAATGCGCGCCGCAAAATACAGCCCCAGGCCAGTACTGCCGCTGGTCGAGTCAATGCCCTGGATGTACTCCTCCTGGCGCTCGAGCATGTGCTTTGGGTAACCCGGGCCGTCATCGTTGACGCAAATGGCCAGCTGGTTGTCGGCCTCTTCAATGGTGATCAGCAAGGCGTGCCCGGCAAAGCGGGTGGCGTTGGTGATGACGTTGGCAATCACCGAGGCCACCAGTTCGCGGTCGAAAAAGCCCAGCGGGTTGTCGGTGTCGATGCGCCAGGTGGCGAGGATGTCGTTGTGTTTCAGTACTTCCTGGTGCGCCGCCAGCTGGGCTTCGATGAAGTCATCCAGCTCGTGATAGTCCGGGCATACCGGCAATTGGTTCACACCCAGTTTGTACAGCCCCAGCAACTGCACCAGCATGCCGTTGAGGTGACGAAACTCGTGCTCCATGATCCCCTGTTCGGCACCACCGCGCAGCTCTTCAGGCAAGCGTTCCACCCACTGGTTGTGGGACTGGATCAGCGCTGCCAAAGAGCTTTTGAGGTCGTGCACGGTGGAGGCGATCACCGTGGAAAAATCCAGCCCCTGATTGTCTTGATTCATGCGCCGAACACTCGGATGTGCAGTTTGCGGTAACGGTCATAGCGATTGTCGCTGGCAGGGATACCGGCCACGCTGGTCAAGGCGTCCTGGCATTCCTGCATGATCGCGGGCTGAGGGTTTTCACCGCCAATGCGCAGCAGCGCCTGGGCGGTGTTAAGGGCGATGCTGATGTTCTTCGGCTGCATACCCAGCGCCTTGCGGAACAGTTGCAACGCCTCGCCAAGCTGCCCTCCCTGGTAACTGCGCACACCCTGGCGATTGAGGGTGACCGCTTCGGTAATGGCGTTGAGCACGCTGGGGTCGTCCGTCAGCTTGCCGACTTTTTCCATGACCTTGGGGTCATCGCCATAACTTTCCACACAGTTCTTCAGCACGCCGAGGGCGGCGGTTTCCTGCCCCATTGCCTGCAACTGCGCGGCAACGGTCAGGGCCGCATCGACCGAGAAGAACTGGTTCATCTTGTCCAGGCGCTGGATCGCCTGTTCGGTCAGCTTGCCGGCTGTTTCCGGGTCGCCCGCCTGCTGCAGGCTGGCCGCCTTCATCATCCGCGCACGCACCTGCAAGCCTTGGTCTTCGGGGTTTTCCTTGGCCACTTCGCTGAGCGTGGTGTTGATTTCGACCCGGGTACGGGCGTCCAGGCCAAAGCCTGCGTTCTTGCTCATCAGCGCCTGCACCAGGCCAAGGTTGTTTTCAGCATCCTTGTAGCGCGAGCTCTGCCCCTGATTCACGGCATGGCGGAACGCCTTCGACGCGCTCTCGAAGTCTTGGTTTTCCAGCGCCAGCTTGCCCAGCGTCGACTGCCGACGGACCGACAGTGGTGAGAGGCGTACGGCTTCTTCAAGCAGGTTTTGTGCGCGCCTGGTATCGCCCTGAGCCACCAGCACTTCGGCCATGCCGTCGTAAAGGCCGGGCATGATCGGGAACGCCTTGAGCGCCTGCTCGTACACGCCCTGGGCCTGGGCATTCTGGCCACGCTTGTGCATCAGGGCGCCCAACGCGGCATACACCCAAGGCTGCGGGCGGCTGGCCAGGATGGCCTTGAGGAACTTTTCCAGTTCCTCGAAGCGGTTGAGGTTGCGCAGGGCGTCGGCCCGATAACGCAGGCACAGCGGTGCCAGGCGCGGGTCCTTCTTGCACAGTTCGGCACAGGCAGCCAGCACTTCGGCCGGGCGGTTGCGGTCCAGTGCCTGCAGGATCGGCTTGAGCAGCGTCTTGCGCTGGAACAGTTTCTCGACGCGCTGGGCCAGGCCAACGCGGTTGAACGGCTTGGTCAGGTAGGCATCGGGCTCGTGCTCGATGGCGCTGAGGACAATGGCCTGGCTGCTCTCGGCCGTGACCATGATGAACACGCACTCATGGCTGATGTGCTTGTCGATGATCAGGTCTTCGAGCACCTGTTGGCCGTTCTTCTTGCCGTCGCCCAGGTGGAAGTCCTGCAAGATGAAGTCATAGCGCTTCTGTGCGCACATGCGCAGCGCCTGCTCGCCGCTGTCGGCGGTATCCACGTCGCGCACGCCCAACTCGCGCAACATGGAACGAGTCGACGTGCGAAAGTCGGTAAAGTCGTCGACGATCAGAAAGCTCTTTTGCCCGTACTGCAGCATCAACACGACCTGCCTTGGAATGATTGAAAAATCGCGCGAGGCGATGCCACCGATCGCTGTATCGGCAGCTGGTCGGGAAAGATGAGGGTAGAGCATTGCCGGCCACAATCCATGGCCTCAGGCCATCACTTTAGCGGGCAAAGACCTCAAGGGCCAGTATCACGCCAGCAGCCCCAGAGATTTGGCCTTGGCCACCGCCTGGGTGCGCCGCTCGACCCCCAGCTTGCTGTTGATATGGCTGGCGTGGGTCTTCACGGTGTGCAAGGAAATGAACAACCGCTCGCTGATCTGCTGGTTGGAACAGCCTTGGGCAATCAGTTCGAGCACTGCCATTTCGCGGCCACTCAGGGCTTCACCGGTACCGGTGTTAGCGCTCGGCAGTTGCGGCAGGCGCTTGAGCAGCTCGGCCTGAACCGGGCAGGCGGCACCTGCCTGCAATTGCTCATGAAGCCATTGCGGATGCTTTTGCAGCAGGGGTTGAAACGGTTGCAGCACTCCGCCCCGCGCAGATTCCAGCAGGCTGGGTAGCAACTGCGCGGCCTGCCCTTCCCGGCCTTCGTCCAGCAGCAGGGAAAGCCATTGGCACAGGGCGCTGACGGTGAGCATCATGCCGCCACTGGCCCGGCCGCACTCGACCAGGCTTGCCAGCCGTTGCACGGCATCGTCGCCACGTAACTGGATGCGCTCGAGCAGCGCCTGCTGCAACGCAATGTGCAACGGCAGCAGCGGGTGGAACTCCGGTGCTGCTGCCGGCTGCTCGCCGCCGTAGGTCTGGCCCAGTCGCAGCAGCCAGGACTCGGCCAGGTCGGTACGCCCCTGGGCCAGCCAGAGTTCGCATTTGACCAGGGTGATCATGGCCAGGTAGTAGACCGGGGGCACGTCCCAGATATGCATCAGGCGCTCGGCCTCGGCCAACTCGGCAAAGGCCTCGGCAAAGTGCCCTTCCCGGCCATCGAGGGTCGCTATGACGCAATGGCCGATAAGCACACTGATATCCCGACAGGCCCGCGCCTCGCCCAGCCCCGCGCGCAAACGCGCACGGCCCTGGGCCGGCTGCAGGCGCGAGACCAGCAGGTAACCTTCGTAAAGCGTCAGGCGCGCACGTACGGCATACAGCCGCTGCGCCGAGAGCCCTTGCAGGCGCTGAAGCCCTTGGCGCACTTCGTCCAGCGCCCGCAATACCTCGCCGCGGGCGTGCAGCACACGTGCCCGGTCGTAATGGGCCAGCGCCTCGAACAACGGGTTGCCAACCCGCTGGGCCAGCTCCAGCGCTTCGCGGTTCCAGCCCCTGGCCCGCCAGAAGTCGCCATCGGCAATGGCCAGATTGGACAGCGTCGACAAGCACACCAGGCGTTGGCCATAGCGCTTGCTCGGCAGGCTCTGCAGCGCTTCGCCGCAATAAGCCAGGGTGCGTTCGCGGTCGCCTCGGCCACGGGCGATGACCCCACTCAGCGCCAGCCATTGGGCCAGCATCGATTTTTGCGCGGTCGCCGAAGGCGCGGGCAGAAAGCGGCTGAGGTAGCCGGCCAGTTCCTCGGCTGCGTCCAGCTGGCAAGCCAGACCCAACGCCCAGCTGTACAGCACGATCAAGCGCGGTGTGCTGATCAGAAGACTGTCGGGCAGGTCCATCTTCCAGCGCAGCAACATGCCGACGTTCTGTTCAGCCAGCAGTTGCTCCTCGGACAGGCTCTGCACCAGGTCGGCCGCGACATCGAGGTGGCCGGCACGCAACGCCTGCTCCACCGCTTCGTCCAGCAGGCCCTGGCTTTCAAACCAGCGACAGGCACGCAGTTGCAGGCCGGCCAGTGGTTCATTGGCTTGCCGGCTGCGCAGCAGATCGGAGAACAGGTGATGGTAGCGGAACCAGTGGCCATGCTCGTCCAGCGGCACCAGGAATACCTGGTGTGCCTGCAGGAAGCACAACACTGCGGCGCTGTCGTGGCGGCCACGCAAGGCATCGCACAACGGGGCGCAGAAACGCTCCTGACAGGCCGTGTCATACAAGAACGCCTGCACGTCGGCGGGCAGCATATCGATGACTTCTTCAAGCAGGTAGTCGCGGATCAGGCCTTCGCCGCCATGCAAGGCCTGGGGCAAAGCTTGCTCGTCCGCCGATTCGCTGGCGGCCAGTTGCCAGAAACGCAACCCGGCCACCCAACCGTCGCTGCGCTGGATCAGATTGTCCAGTGCCTGCCCGCGCAGGCCCGGTGGCTGCCGGCCGATCACCGCCAGCGACTCTTCGGCGGTGAGGCGCAAATCCTGTTCGTTCAGTTCGACAAGCTGGCGCGACAGCCGCAAACGCGCCAGGTGCCAGTCCGGGCGCTGGCGACTGGTAACCAGCAACACCAGGCCGGCAGGCAGGTGGTTGAGGAAGAACTGCAGGCAGCGGTCGAGCACGGGCCCCTGGGCCAGGTGATAGTCATCCAGCACCAGCAGCAAAGGGGTATCGGTTTGCAGGTAAAGCGCCAGCTCGTCGAGCAGGCCGTCGATCCACTCCTCGAAGGCGAACGGCTGGTGACGCTGGCGCATTTTCAGCAAGCCCATGGCCTGCCCGCCCAGTGCCGGGCAGTACTGCTGCAGGCCTTCGAGCAGGCGCTCGAGGAAGCGGCCAGGGTCGGCATCACGTTGGCTCAGGCCCAGCCACAGGCTGCGCCAGTGCTCAGGTAGCGCTTCGCAAAACTCGATGGCCAAGGAGCTTTTGCCGAAACCCGCCGGGGCATTGACCAGCAGCAACCGACCACCCAGCCCGGCGTGCAAGCGCTGACACAGGCGCAGGCGCGGCACATGGCCGTCCGGCAGCGGTGGCCGGAAGAAACGCCCGTCCAGCAGGCCCAAGGCCTGGCTGGCGAATCCATGCGTACGGGACAAGTCTGTCATGGCCGGCTCGTTCTGGGTGGAAGACTACGGCGGTATGGATGCTTGCGAGACTAGCCGGTAACGCAGCGCATTTGAAGATGATGGGCACAATTGCCCCGGAAAAGACTGCGACAAAAAGCAACATGGCTGATGGACAGGAGGCTGGGGCGGGGGTTTGGGTGGGTATTCAGCAGATTGATTGCCCGCTCACACAGGGATTGCACAGCTTTCAAGGCCAGTGCAGTACCGGTAGGAGCAGCCTTGTGCTGCAAAGAGGCCATTGCAGCCGAAGATAGTCTTTAGCCTTACCGGCCTCTTCGCAGCACAAGGCTGCTGCTACAGGGCCTGTGTTTGACTGGAAATTATCGCCGGAGCAGGAAACAGAAACGCCCCGGGCAGGCCGGGGCGTTCTGGAGATCACATGCAGTGGGGAGTGTTCAGATCAACGAATACCCGACTGGCGCAACGCCGCAGGCTGGAAGTCCGCCTTGCTGGCACTGAAGCCAAAATCGTAGGCGCGCTTCTCTTCGTTTTTCATGCCCAGGGCCAGGTAACGACCCGACTGCAGGTCGTAGATGGTTTCCAGGGTGTACCAAGGCACCTCTTTGTTGTAATACGGCTGGGAATGGGCTTCGGACACGCGCCACAGTTGGCCACGACCGTCGTACTGGTCGATCACTGCGGCCTGCCAGGTGTCTTCGTCGATGTAGAAGTCACGCTTGGCGTAGATGTGCCGCTGGCCCGGCTTCAGGGTTGCGACCACATGCCAGACGCGGCGCAACTCGTAACGGGAAAGGTCCTGGTTGATGTGCCCGGCCTTGATGATGTCGGCGTACTTCAGCTTGGGGTCATCCAGCTTGAAGGCGTTGGAGGCGATGTACAGTTCCTTCTTGCCTTCCAGCTTCCAGTCGTAGCGGTCCGGCGCACCGTTGAACATGTCCAGGTTGTCCGAGGTACGCAGGCCGTCGGCGGCGGTACCCGGGCCGTCGTACGACACTTGCGGCGCCTGGCGCACGCGACGCTGGCCGGCGTTGTAGATCCACGCCTTACGCGGCTCCTTCACCTGGTCGAGGGTTTCGTGCACCAGCAGCACGGTCCCGGCCAGGCGCGCTGGCGCGGTCACTTCCTGCTTGAAGTAGAACAGGATGTTGCCCGGGTTTTTTGGGTCGTAATCCTTCATCCTGTCGCGGAATACGAACTGGTCGGAGAAGTAAACCGGGCTGAAAGAGCCGTTCTGCTGCGGCGTGGCCTGGATCACCAAGCGGCTGACACTGCCCCCCCGGTAACGGGTGATGTGGTTCCAGATCACTTCCAGGCCGTTTTTCGGGATCGGGAACGGCACCGCCGTGTCGAAGTTGTTCAAACCGTTGCCGCCTTCCGTCAGCGTGGTCTGGGTGGCGTTTTTCTTGATGGCGGCGAACACGTCCGCAGGTACCGTGGAGCCGCGATGGGTTTTGAATACAGGGATCTTGAAGGTATCCGGGTAGCGCTTGAGCATGGCCATCTGGCCCGGCGAAAGCTTGTCCTTGTACTGCTCGGCGTTTTGCGCAGTGATGGTGAACAGCGGCTTTTCACTGCCATACGGGTCGGCCAGGAAACCCTTGCCGTCGACGCTGCCCGCACTCTTCGACAGCGGCTCCCAAGGGCCGATCGAGCCATCGGCATTGCCAGCCTTTTCAGCCCCCATCGGGGTCAGGGTACTGCCCAACTTGGCCGCTTCGTCGGCGGATACCGCAGCCATGACGCTGGTCGCCAGCAGGGACAGGCCCAGTACACCGGCTTGCAGCAGACTTCTGGTCTTGTTCATGTCGTGTCGTCCTGGATCTGTGTGCTTAGAAGTTCACGCCGAAGCTGAGCGCGACGAAGTCACGGTCATCCACGGTGCTGTACTTGCCATCGAAGAAGTTGGTGTACGACAGGCTCGCCGTGTAGGTGTTCTGGTACTCGGCGTCCAGGCCCAGGCTGACTGCCTTGCGCCCTTCCTCGAAGTTGGCACCAGGGCCTGGCGAATAGCCGGAAACGTCATGCGACCAGGCCACGCTGGGCTTGAGGTTGACCCCGGCGAAGACGTCGTTGTAGTCCCAGATGACCCGGGCGCGATACCCCCAGGAGGTGCTGGTGGTATAGCCGTCGTTCTCGCATTTGCGATTCAGGTTGGTGGTGGACGCCCCGGCCCCTGCGCCGGCGGTGGTGCTGGTATTGAGTGCCTGGCAGGTGTCCGCGCCGCCGGTGGCAGGCAGCGGGCCGGGCCCGAAGACCGGGTCGCGGCCATAGCGGGTCTCGCGGGCGTTCTCCAGGCCACCCACGTGGGTGACCCCCACTTCGCCCACCACTGTCATGCGGCTGGCGCCCATGACCTGGTCAAAGAAGTGCGTCAGAGTGGTCTGGAACTGAGTGATTTCCTTGCGACGGTAGCCGTGCAGGTCTTGCCCGGGGGTACCGGTGAGCAGCGAAGCGTTGCTCAGTGCGCCACCAATCGGACGCACACCCGCGAACAGGATATCGGTGGTATTCAGCTGCACGGGGGCGTTGGGGCGATAGCTGACTTCACCGCTCCAGGCCGTACCCGTGGGCAGCGTAGTGGAGAAGCTCAGGCCGTACAGGCGAATGTCCTCGGGGTACTCGACGAAGTATTCGGAGTTACCGGCCACAATCAGCGGAGCCAGCGCCCGCAACTGTGCAGGCAGCGCGCTCAGGCCGGCGAACACCGACGGTGGGGCACCGGTGGCACTGAAGATCGGCGCGCGGCTGTGGTAGTTCATGAAGTAGGCACCGAACTCGGTGTCCAGCGGGTCGAACATATAGCGCAGTGCCACGCCGAACTGGCCGCTGTCGCGGGCATCACGGTCGGCCCCGCGGCGCACCATTACCCCTTCCTCGTTGATGTTCACACCCCGCGTGGCGAGGAACTGCTGGGCCGCACCAGGCACCGTACGGCTGCTGTTGAGCACACGCAGCTTGTCGGTGCAGCCGTCGGCAATGATGTCCGGCTGGGAGAAGAACGTACCGCAGTTATCAACAACCGTCTGGTCCCACTCGATCTGGTAGAAGGCCTCTGCCGACAGGTTGTCGGTCAGGCTCTGCGAGATGTAGAACATGTTGACCGGGATCAGGCCTTCCTTGATCTCGGCCCCCGGGCGGCGGAACGCCGACACGTCGATGGGGTTGATCGAGTTGATGCCGCCGCCGATGAAGGTACTCTCACCCCAGCTCACCACCTGCTTGCCCAGGCGCACCGAGCCCGGCTGATCGCCGATGGAATAGTTGTGGTAGACAAAGGCGTCGAGCAACTGGGCCCCGGACGACTTGGCGCCCTCCTTGCGGCCAGAGTCGCTGATGTCCTTGAACTCGCGGCCTTCGTCCTTCAATTCGAAGTCGTACCAGTACTTGCCCCGCACGAACACGCCAGTATCGCCGTACTTGAGTTCAAGGTCGTGGATGCCCTTGAAGATCTTGGAGAAGGTTTCGCCCTTCTTGAAGTTCAGGTGGCCATCGTCAGAGGTCTGCGACAGGCCCTTGCCGCCGTTGTTCACCCCGATCAGGTTCTTGTTGGGGTTGGCCGTCGACCAGCTGGCGCCGATGGAGAGCGACGAGTCGAACTGCCCTTCGATTTCACCAATGTTGAAACTGACAGCGAAAGCAGGACTTGCGAGCGTGGAAGCAAGGCTGACGGCCAAGGGCAACTTGGCCCGGCGCCAGAACAGGTTTGCAGATTTCATCGACGCTACTCCATGTACTTTATTGTTATGGCAGTGAGTCCTTTCAAGAACGGCCCGAGCGACCGGTTTGCAGGTTTTCACCTGCGGCGACACGGCTTGCGCGTATCGCCCTCCCCCATTCCTGAAAATCCCCTGGCCCCGACTATAGCCAGCAAGGCACAGGCGCTTGATCCCTCTAAAGTGTGATTTGCGCTCCATGCCGCCAACTCGCTGCAGTGTTGTCCCGGTTGCGGGCTGGCAGAGCTCAAGGATGGCGCATTTCTGCCATTTGGCAAGGTGCCGAGGCCTCTAGCGTGCGGGTCGCGTTCTGAGCGCGCGACCCGCACGGCGTTTACAGCGTGGACAGGAACGCGCTATTGCTGGCCTGCCACTGGACGATGTCCTGTCGGATGCGTTTCTTGTCGAGCTTGCCGACACTGGTCTTGGGAATTTCAGTAACAACGGCGATCTGGCTAGGAATCGCCCACTTGTTGATGTGCCCTTGCTCGACAAATGGCTTGAGATGGTCCTTGAGCGCCTTGGCATCGATGGCCTGGCCGTCGCGCAGCACCAGCAAGGCGAACGGGCGCTCGCCCCACTGCGGGTCGGCCACCCCCACCACCGCCACTTCGCGCACGGCCGGGTGACGGCTGATCAGGTCTTCCAGGTCGAGCGAAGAAACCCACTCGCCACCGGTCTTGATCACATCCTTGATGCGATCACGAATGTCGATGTAGCCCATGCCGTCGAGGGTGGCGACATCGCCGGTGTGCAGCCAGCCCCCCTGCCACAGCTCCTTGCTCTTTTCCGGCTCCTTGAAGTAGCCCATGGTCAGCCACGGCGCGCGCAGCACCAGCTCGCCCTGGGTTTCGCCGTCTGCCGGCAGGAAGTTGCCGTCGCCATCGACAATGGCCGCCTCGACCAGCGGCACAGGCACACCGGCCTTGATGCGGTAGGTGACGCGCTCATCCTCGCTGCCGGCCTGCAGCTCGTCGTTCAGGTGCGCAGCGGAGATCAGCGGGCAGGTTTCGGACATGCCATACGCGGCAGTCAGCTGGATGCCACGCGCCAGGGCAGCCTGGTAAAGCGAACGGTTGAGCGAGCTGCCGCCAATGATGATCTTCCAGCCGCCGAAGTCCTGCCCTTGCGAGGTCGGGCAGTTGAGCAGCATCTGCAAAATGGTCGGCACGCAGTGGGAGAACGTGACCTTTTCTTCGCGCCACAGCTTGACCAGCATGTCTGGCTCGTAGCGCCCCGGGTATACCTGTTTCATGCCAAGCATGGTGGCAGCGTAGGGAATGCCCCAGGCATGTACATGGAACATCGGCGTGATGGGCATGTACACATCGTTGCTGCCCAGCAGGCGTACGCTGTCGATGCTGCCGGTGACCGAAGCTTCGGCCAGGGTGTGCAGTACCAGCTGCCGGTGGGTGAAGTACACACCCTTGGGGTTGCCGGTGGTGCCGGTGGTGTAGAAGGTGGTGGCCACCGAGTTTTCATCGAAATCCGGGAAATCGTAGCGGGGGCTGGCGGCTGCCAGCAGCTGCTCATACTCACCCACCAGGCCGGGCAGCTCGGCAGTCTTGTCCGGGCCATCGGTCAGCAGCAGGGTCTTGTCAACGGTGGTCAGTTGCCCGGCAATGGCCTGGTAGAGGCCGACAAAATCGCTGTTGACCAGCACCACGCGGTCTTCGGCGTGGTTCATGGTGTAGAGGATCTGCTCGGGCGACAGGCGCACGTTGATGGTGTGCACAATGGCGCCGATCATCGGGATGGCGAACATGCACTCCAGATAGCGGTGGCTGTCCCAGTCCATTACCGCCACAGTGTCACCGGCCTTTACCCCGGCCTCGGTCAGCACATTGGCCAGGCGCGCGATGCGTTCGTTGAGCTGTAGGTAGGTCAGGCGCAACTGGTCGCGGTAGACGATTTCGCGGGTTTTTTCATAACGGCTGCCGGACATCAAAAGGCGTTTGATCAGCAGCGGGTAGTCGTAGGCGCCCTCGGTGGGCTTGATGATGCGGGTCTGCAGCATGGGTATCCCTTTTCTGAAAAGCGGGCCGGAAAAGTCTGGGAACTACTGTAGTTCGCGAATGTGACGGCTAAATCAGCCGAAGGAATGATTTGGCTGCGCGGGGTATGAGTGGCATTGTCCGGGGGATGGATCATCCCTGCCCTGCCAACGGAGCCTTACTGATGCCCAGCCCGCGTCGCGCCGTGTTTCTCGATCACCAGTCCCTGGACCTTGGTGACCTCGACCTTTCCCCGCTACGAAGCCAGTTCGATGAACTCGAGCTGTTCGATGCAACCCGCCCTGACCAGGTAAGCCAGCGTCTGCAGGGCGCCGTGGCGGTGGTCAGCAACAAGGTCATGCTCGACGCCGCGACCCTGGCCGCCAACCCACAGCTCAAGCTGATTCTGGTCGCTGCCACCGGCACCAACAATGTCGACCTGGCAGCAGCGCGAGCCCAAGGCATCACGGTATGCAACTGCCAGGGCTATGGCACACCGTCCGTCGCGCAGCATACCCTCGCCCTGCTACTGGCCCTGGCCACTCGTCTGTGCGACTACAACCAGGCGGTAGCCGACGGCCAGTGGGCCAAGGCCAGCCAGTTCTGCCTGCTGGACTTCCCCATCGTCGAGCTGGAAGGCAAAACCCTCGGCCTGCTCGGCCACGGCGAACTGGGCGGCGCAGTGGCGCGGCTGGCCGAAGCGTTCGGCATGCGCGTGCTCAGCGGGCAAATACCTGGCCGCCCGGAGCGCGCCGACCGCCTGCCGCTGGACGAACTGCTGCCACAAATCGATGCCCTGACCCTGCACTGCCCGCTGAACGAGCACACCCGGCACATGCTCGGCGCCCGCGAACTGGCCCTGCTCAAGCCCGGTGCCCTGGTGGTGAACACCGCCCGTGGCGGCCTGATCGACGAGCAGGCACTGGCCGAGGCCCTGCGCAGTGGCCACCTGGGCGGCGCGGCCACCGACGTGCTGAGCGTGGAGCCGCCGGTCAACGGCAACCCGTTGCTCGAACCCGGCCTCCCGCGGCTGATCATCACCCCGCACAGCGCCTGGGGGGCAGTGGAGTCGCGCCAACGCATCGTCGGCCAGCTCAGTGAAAACGCCCAGGCCTTCTTCGCCGGTCAGCCGCGCCGCGTGGTCAGCTGAGCGGGGCGCCCGCCTCTGCTACACTGCGCCACTTTTTCAGGAGGCGTCGTCCATGGACCCGCGCAGTGAAGTATTGCTCCGCCAGGCAGAGCTGTTCCAGGGCCCGCTGCTGATCGCCGGCGCCCCCGCCGATGGCCTGCTCGGCCAATTGCCGCAGGCCCAGGCCTGGACATGGCATGCGGGCGATCACGCCATGCTCGAAAGCCGCTTTGCCGGTCGCAGCCACTATGGTGTCGAGCCACCCGAGGTGGCCTTCGACAGCGCCGTGCTGTTCCTGCCCAAGTCCCGTGAACTGGCTGCCTACCTGCTCAATGCCCTGGCGTCGCGCCTGGCCGGCGGTGAGCTGTACCTGGTTGGCGAAAAACGCGGCGGCATCGAAGGCGCGGCCAAACAGCTGCAGGCCTTTGGCAGGCCGCGCAAGCTGGACAGCGCCCGGCACTGCCAGCTGTGGCAAGTCACGATCGAGCAGGCGCCCGTGGCCAAACCGCTGGAAAGCCTGGCCGAACGCTTCGAGCTGGCCCTGGAGGACGGCCCGTTGCAAGTGGTCAGCCTGCCTGGCGTATTCAGTCATGGGCGCCTTGATCGCGGTACGGCCCTGCTGCTCAAGCACCTCGACGGCCTGCCGAGCGGGCATGTACTGGACTTTGGCTGTGGCGCCGGGATATTGGGCGCAACGGTCAAGCGCCGCTATCCGCAAAGCCGGGTCACGCTGCTTGACGTGGATGCCTTCGCCGTCGCGGCCAGCCGCCTGACGCTGGCTGCCAACGGCCTGGAAGGCGACGTTATCAGCGGTGATGGTATCGACGCGGCCCCCACCGAACTGAGCCTGATTTTGAGTAACCCGCCGTTTCACACCGGGGTGCACACCAACTACCAGGCTTCGGAAAATCTGCTGAAAAAATCGGCCGTTCATCTGCGAAAAGGCGGTGAAATGCGCCTTGTTGCCAACAGCTTCCTGCGCTACCAGCCGCTGATCGAAGGGGCGCTGGGCAACTGCCAGGTGCGCGACGACGCTGACGGTTTCCGTATCTATCAGGCAACACACGGATAAAAACAGCGCTTGCCGAAAGCGTTTTGCCTAGGCAGAATCCGCACCGTCCTAGGGGAGTAGTCTCCCGCGAGCACCCTGCTCGCCCGGTACGCGTCAACATACTTGGTCAACAGACCATGGCGCGTGCGACCCACCATGCCAGCACGCATGGAGAGATCCGCAAAGACGGATCCAGGGTTTGACAAGACCTATGACACGCACACCTTACCCGGGGCGGGGAGGCTGTACGTGTCATAGCCGTGTCGACCCGCCCCCGTAGGAATCCTGATGCTGGAATCTCTGTTGGTCCCCACCGCTATCGTTGCCCTCGCCGAAATCGGCGACAAGACGCAACTGCTCGCGCTCATTCTCGCTGCCCGCTTCCGCAAGCCGTGGCCGATCATCGCCGGCATCATCGCCGCCACCCTGGCCAACCATGCTGCGGCCGGTGCCGTGGGCGCCTGGTTCGGCAGCTTCTTCAGCGACTCGGCATTGCACTGGATCCTCGCCGCGAGCTTCACCGCCACTGCGCTGTGGACCCTGGTGCCGGACAAGATGGATGACGACGAGAACCCGGCGCGCCGCTTCGGGCCGTTCCTGACTACGCTGATCGCGTTTTTCCTGGCCGAAATCGGTGACAAGACCCAAGTCGCCACCGTCATGCTGGCGGCGCAGTACCCGCACCTGATCATGGTCATTATCGGCACCACGCTGGGCATGCTGATTGCCAACGTGCCGGTGGTTCTTGCGGGTAACTTTGCAGCAGACAAACTGCCGTTGACCCTGATCCGTCGCCTGGCGGCCACAGCGTTCTTCGTGCTGGCAATTGTGGCCGTGTACTCGGCGATGAAAGCCAGTGGCTGGGTTGGCTAAATGCTGAAGGGGCTGCAAAGCAGCCCCCTTGCGGTCTTACTGCTTTGCCGCCTGATACAGCGGCATCACCTTCGGAATCGCCGCCTGCAGCGAAGCAATACGGCTCGCGGATGCCGGGTGAGTACTCATGAACTCGGGCGGTGCACCTTCGGAAGCCTTGCTCATCTTGTTCCACAAGGTGATCGCGGCATTCGGGTCGTAACCGGCACGCGCCGACAGCTCCAGGCCGATCAGGTCGGCCTCGTTCTCGTTGGCCCGGCTGTTGGGCAGGGTCATGGCGTAGTTCACCACCGTGTCGGCCATGGCCATGCTGCCTTGGCCGAGGCCGAAAATGGCGCCGGCACCCTGGCGGGCCATTTCCACGCCATACGCCTTGGACATGGCCTCGCGGCTGTGCTCACGCAAGGCGTGGGCAATCTCGTGCCCCACCACTGCGGCAATTTCCGCATCGGTGAGCTTGAGCTGATCGATCAGCCCGGTGTAGACGATGATCTTGCCGCCCGGGCCGCAGTTGGCGTTGAGCTCGTCGCTTTTGATGACGTTGACCTCCCAGTTCCATTGCGCGGCATCCGGGCGGAACTTGGGCGCCTGGGCGATCAGGCGGCTGGCGATCGCCTGCACACGCTTGGCATCGGCGCTGGACTTGTCGAGCACACCCTTGCTCGATGCCTCACCCAGGGTCTGCTGGTAAGACTGGGCGTACATCTGGTTGACCTCATCGGTCGAGAGCATGCTGAACATGTACTGCTGGCGCTCGACGCCAACGGCACCGCCGCTGGTGGTGTTCACTGCCTGGCAGCCGGCCAGCAGGATGCCAGCACTGAGCAGGCTGACGACAAAAGACTTACGCATGAAAACACTCCCTTTTTACATGCGCCGTATCCTAGGCCGAGTCGCCAGTGCCCGCTATAGCCGTAGGGAAGATTCTTCACATCCGGGTACACCTGCGCCCACACCCGATCGCGCGTAGGCAGCTTGTCTTGTAATGCATCACACCGGCGTTTCGCTGGCGTGATGACTGCCACTAGCCCCAGTTATCGACTATCACCGAAAGTCAATGATCGGCACCGGTTTCATGTTCCGTACAGCAAGAGAATTCCGCAGCCGTGCCATGCAGGTTCACTGGCACATGGTTCGACTCGCCCAACGCCTCTCCTGTTTGCGGGTCATAGGATTTGACCACTGCGTTGCCATCGACCAACCTTCGAGTGACCACAGAAAAATCGCCTGAAGCGTTGGCGTAGGTAATCCCGCCTTCTGGGTCATACCAACCCATATCAGGATCATTGGTGGTTTTCAGGCGGCTCCCAGGGCGGGCACCCCCCCTTATTTCGATACCATCTGAATGCGGCTCAACTGCGTCGATCTGCGTTTCGGCCTTCACGTGGAGGGTGGACGGGTCCGGCTCTGGCATAGGCAGCCTCAAATCTCGGATCGCATCAAGTGTGCGCGAGGTTGGATGCCAACCCCATCGAGTGAAGAATGTTGTGAGATCGTGCTGCGCAGCCCATGCGCTGGTGACCATGAAGTAATGACGGTATTGAGCGTCACCCTGGCCAGGTTCATGGTTGCCATGACTACGGCTTTCACGATGGAGCCGATGAAAGAACGCGTCGCCGTAAGCTGTCCTCAATTGCTCCCACATGATGAGGCGGACAAACTCGTCATTGTCTTCAAACTTCTTATTCGGATCGGAACTATTCAAAAAGGCATGCGCTTCACGGTCGTAAGGCACCACCCTTGAATATTTTTTTTGCGCGCGCTGCACTGCAAGGGAAAATATATTGACGGAATTCTCAGTCAACGCATTTGCGCTCCATGAAATTTGGTGCTGCATATGACCCAACTCATGCCAGATTCCCCAGTCGCCGCGCACACCGTCGGGAGTCAGTAGCGACCTGCCGTATTGCGGTAGACTTATTCGATAGTGAGTGGCATTAGGGTTGCCACTTTCCTTCTCCGAGACCAATATGCGCAGCGGACTGGGTGGTTCTTGTTCCGCACCATAACCAATTGCACCGATTTCATTTTCAACTCTTAGAATTTCTTTGTATTCGTCTAATACAGCCGAGGGATCGTGACTCTTATAGGCATAAGCCGTCTCCCACCACGCGGTGATAACAACTTTATCACTCATGAGCTGCACTGGCGCTCGCCCATGCTCCTTGGCAGCCTCAAGCATCTGGCCCCACTGATCTACGGACGTTTCGCCTTGTATAAATACAGGTACTCGATGTGAGTTAGCAATGCATTCAAAATTAATCGTTACCTCCTCGACGGTCGGGCCCACCCCATCAGGTATTACCCGCACCCATAATAACCCGCCTTCCGGATCAGTGACGATTCCAGGGTATTCTGGCATTTCATGGGTACGAGGGCATTCAGTCTCGGAGCCTTGTATATTGAAGCCGGGAGTTCCGACGAGGAGTTGCATCTTCACGTTTGCCCTAGGCGGCAGCGAGAATTGATACCGGACATAACCTCTGGGCTCGAGGAAGATGCCCGTGGGCTGAAAATCAGCATAACCGAACCAACGGCCAAAGACTCTTGTATCTGAATCCGTCGAAGGTAAAACCCTGAATGCCGTGAGCGCAGACGAAACAGCAAGTTTTTCCTGGCCTGACAATGCATTATTTTTCATCATCAATCCCCTCAACAGCTGCACCAAGTAGGTACGATCAACCTTATGGCGGGCCCTGGAGGTGGTCAACTAGCAGAAATACTAGGCGTTATAGGCAGTCCACTACAGTCATAACGGCGTCAAACACTCCGGCGCATCCAGTTTCGGGTCATTGACGAAATTGGCCAAGGCCCGCTCTCGCAATATTGCCGAGGGGCTGGCCAGCAACTCGTGCAAGCGGGTGATCGGCGTATCCGGGTCAAGCCACGCCGCCTGCGCGGCCTCGTCCAGTATCAGCGGCCGACGCTGGTTCATGGCTGCCTGGGTCACCACAGCACAGCTCAGCCACACTTGGTCCTGCACCGGATAGGCCTCCCACACCGCTGCAAAATACAGCGACGAGCCCTCCCCCGGGGTCAACCAGTACGGGCGTTTACGCACGCTGCCACGCCACTCGTAAAAGCCGTTGGCCGGCATCAGGCAGCGACGCTGGCGAAAGGCATCGCGAAACATCGGCTGCTCGGCCAGGGTTTCGGCGCGGGCGTGGGCAGGTGTGCGGGACAGGTCAGTGAGCCAGGCCGGGGTAAGCCCCCAGCGCGCCTTGGCCACTTGCTGCTGGCCCTCGAGCTGGCGCTGGATCAGCACCGAAGCCCCGGGTGAAATGTTCCATTGGGCCGGCTGGCCTTGGGGGAAGCCAGGCAGGCTGGCAAGCGCCTGGGGCCAGCGAAACAGGGCATAACGTCCACACATGGGCGAATTCAGAACCTAGCAGATCAAGGTACCGGGGAAGCTCTCCGGTTCGTCGCCAACCAGTGGCTGGGCATCATTGTACGCATCGATCAGCTGCCGTGCGTACTCGGCCTGCTCATCCGCCACCGCAAGCCCCAACAGACCTTGCAGGGGCAGTTCGCCTACGCCCCCCATCAAGTCACGGCCCACCAGCTGCACGTTGATGCCCTCACTGGCCAGCATACCGAGCAGCATTTCGGCCTCGAGCAGGTTTTCAGGTTCGTAGATCCGTCGCATCAGTCATTCTCACCGAAGACATCCAGCATCCATTCCTCGCCATGCACCTGCAGCAAGAAGCGGACAGGCTTGCAGCACACCTGACAGTCCTCGAAGTACTCCTGATCGCCACCGGACAGGTCCACCGTGGTTTCGACTTCTTCGCCACAATAAGGGCAATCGTAGTTGGCAGTTTCCAGCATCGCGGCCTCCGGGGTGACTTATGCGTATAATTGCCGGTCTGTTTACAGGGCCTGTGTGTGTCCGAGCCGTTTTTCGGAGCCCGCCCCTACCTATTACCCTAGCCGTTTCCAACAAGAGAGCATGATGGGCGAATTCGATGCCATCCGACCGTACGACGACGCTGAGGTGCCTGCCGTCCTGGCACGCCTGCTCAGCGACCCGGCATTCCTCGATATCCTCACCCACTTCCGCTTCCCGCGTGCGGCCGGTGCTCTCGGCTGGTTGCTCAAGCCGCTGATTGCCCGCCGCCTGCGCAAGGAGTTTGCCGGCGTCACCTGCGTTTCGACCTTGCAGGACAAAGTCGAGTACTACGTCGACCAGACCATCGACCGCGCCACCGACGGCGTTACTTATTCGGGCGTGGAACAGCTCAAGGCAGGCACCGCCTACCTGTTCCTGGCCAACCACCGTGACATCGTCATGGACCCGGCCTTTGTCAACTACGCGGTGTACCACGCAGGCTTGCCCACCCCGCGCATTGCCATTGGTGACAACCTGCTGCAAAAGCCCTTTGTCAGCGACATGATGCGCCTGAACAAAAGCTTCATCGTGCACCGCTCGATCAGCGGGCGCCGCGAGAAGCTGGCGGCTTACCAGTTGCTCTCGGCCTACATCAACCACTCGATCCGCAACGACGCCACGTCGATCTGGATTGCCCAGGCCGAAGGCCGCGCCAAGGACGGTGACGACCGTACCGATTCGGCGATCCTCAAGATGTTCCACATGAGCCGCAAGGACGAGCCGTTCGGTGCGGTGATCCAGAGCCTCAACCTGACGCCGGTGTCGATCAGCTACGAATATGATCCGTGTGACCAGGCCAAGGCCCGCGAGCTGTACATCCGCGCCACTACCGGTACCTACACGAAGGCACCAGGCGAGGATGACAACAGCATCGCCAAGGGCATTACCGGCTACAAGGGCCGCGTGCACATCAACTTCACCGCGCCGGTGACCGCGTACCACGAGGATACCAAGCAGCTGGCAGCGGAAATCGATCGGCAGATCCTTGGCGGTTACCGCCTGTTCCCGGTGCACTACCTGGCCTATGCGATGTGGGAAGGCAAGGACGAAGCGTTGCAGGTGCCGAGTGCCGAGAAGGTGTTCCCGGCGGACGAGCTGGCCAAGGCCAAGGAAGAATGGCAGCGTCGGCTGGATGCCTGCCCCGAAGAGCAGCGGCCTTACCTGGTGCTGCAGTATGCGACGCCAGTGCGTAACCAGTACCAGGTCAGGCAGCAGGCACCTGTAGCCTGATCGATCCCGGGGGCTGCGTTGCAGCCCTATCGCGACACAAGGCCGCTCCCACAAGGCATGCGCAATACCCTGTGGGAGCGGCCTTGTGTCGCGATGGGCCGCAACGCGGCCCCAATGGTTCTCAGACCCAGGTACTGAACCAGGACAACAGCAACGCCATCGCCAGGCACGAAAAACCAAGAATGTAGAAGTAGCGTGGCACCCGCAGGTCGAACGCGTCCACCACCCCCTCCTCCACAGCCATGTATTCGCGGGTCTCGGCCTCGCGCCGCCGGGCACTGTGCAGCAGCAACCCGCCTGGGCAGGTCAGCAGCAGCGCCAGCAGGTTGATCAACTTGGTGGGATGGGCGGCCAGAAACCCCCAGAGCACTTGCAAGGACATCACGCAACCTCGGTGTGAGAAGCGGCAAAGGCCCGCATTCTACCCAACTCGCTGCCCCGCGCCCGGCATGGGCGACAAACTGTCATTAAATTTCATCTGTCATCCGCTCGTCATCTGAACAGGCCACCCTGTCGGCCTTTCATGACCCGGAGCTTGTTCATGTTGCACGCCGAAAACCAGGACCGTCTCTACCTCGTTGCCCAGAGCGATGAACAACAGGCGTTGATCGATGGTTTTGCCATCAATGTGCAGGACCGCCAGTGGCTGGTCTACTGTGCGTTGGGCGGGCATGTGCATGAAGATTTGCCGGAGGTGGATGCCGGGACGGGCTTCAGCTTGCTGGATTTCTACGTAGAAGCAGCGTAAGCCTGAACCGGCCTCTTCGCGGGTGAACCCGCTCCCACAGGGACCGCACCGGATCCGAGGCCTGCGCTGGACCTGTGGGAGCGGGTTTACCCGCGAAGAGGCCAGCACAGGCAACAAAAAACCCGCTACCTGACACAGGGAGCGGTTTTTTTCATGCAGCCAAACGCTTACTGGCCCAGCACCTGCCCGATGGTCGGGTCTTTGAACAGGCGGGTCAGGGCATCGCTCAGCACATCGCCCACCAGCTGGGTGTTGGTGTCCTGGTTCGGCGCCATGCCGAAACGCTGGTCCAGCGAAGCGCCGTAACGGCCGCTGTAGCTACGGCCGCCATTGCGCACGTCGGCACGGAACGTGGCGCCGATGGTGGCCTCGGTCACGTACAGGTTGTCTTTGGGCGACTGATATTTCAGCTCGGCCAGGGTCACGGTCAGCTGGGGTGCACCAGAGGCGTTCGGCGTAGGGGTGAAGCCGAGCAGGCGCACAGCAGCTTCGGCCTGGGCCTGCAGCTTGGGCACCACGTCATTACCGCTGACGCTGATGGTGCTGGTCTCGGGGTACATGCCACCACGGGTACCCAAGGATTGCGAAGGCCGGCCGTCAACCACCCGGACCACGACCGGCTGGCCGTGGCCCACCGGGGCGAGCTGAGCCTTGAGCGTGGGTTGCGGGTTAAGTTGTTGCGGGCTGTGGGCACAACCGACCAGGCTGAGGCTGGCCACGGCGATCAAACCGAACAACAGACGTTGCAACATGCGCGTTTCTCCAGAAAATGCGGCAAAGGCCCACAGTATACCTAGCCAGGCACAGACCAGTCATCGGCCCGACCCGCTTGTCACAATCGTTTCATGGCCACGCCCTTATCCTTGCGCCAAGCCCTCACGCAAAGGACTCGCCGCCATGGCCTCGCTCTGGACTCTGCTCTTCCAACGCCCGCGCCACACCGCCTACGCCCGCCTCGATGCCCAAGGCAAATGCCTGGCCTTCAAGCAATGCAGCCAGGTACCGAGCGGCAGCGGCTGGGTTCAGGTCAGTGAAATCCAGCTGGCCTGGCTGGGTCGCGAACTGCCCGCCGACGCCAGGGTTTGCGCCCGCGCAAGCCGCCGCTGGCACCAGCGCATCCTCGCGGCCTGACAAACGCTGCAATAAAAACCACGAATGGCGACATTTCTGCCCGCGACATCGCTATAATCTCCCCCCGATTATAAGGACGTCTCCTGATCGGGCCCCGCACTCGCCGATTGACCCCGGCAACTTCACCGCTTCGCCCACAGAGAGCCTTCCACTCAGGTCTTGCATCGGCTGTCGTGCCTGCTTTTCCGGCCCTTCACACTGCATGAACCTGCGGGTTGCCATCGCGCAGTCCCCTTTTGAGGTTCACGTCTCCAAAAGAGCGTGAAAAAACGGTTTTCACAACTTCACAAGAGTGTGGCGAGCAAATGAACAGTCTGGCATGTGCAAAAGCGGCAGATGTGTCCCGAACAGCCCTGAACAGGCGGCAACTGCGCTCATCCCGTATGAGTGTCTGAACCGTTCCATAACGCACGCACGACACCTTGACCATAAGTCGAATTGCCGCACCCGTGGCAAACGGCGTTCAATAGCTGAACCCGAAGACTGATTGGCGGTGTCCGCGGAAGTTGCAAGAACTGCGAAAAGTCGGACATGGCGACCCTGGCTACCCCAGGTCCTATGCTGTCAATTAGGTAGCTGTAGATTGTGGAGACGCGTTAAATGGCGCAGAACGAATCGGTTGATGTAGTACTGGTAGGCGCGGGCATCATGAGTGCCACCCTGGCCGTACTGCTGAAGGAGCTTGACCCGACCCTGAAGCTTGAGGTCGTCGAGGCGATGGACTCCGGAGCCGCGGAAAGCTCCAACCCCTGGAACAACGCAGGTACCGGCCACGCTGGTCTGTGCGAGCTTAACTACACGCCCCAGGCCGCCGATGGCAGCATCGACATCAAGAAGGCCGTGCACATCAACGCCCAGTTCGAGGTTTCGCGCCAGTTCTGGGCTTACCTGAGCAAGAAGGGCAACTTCGGCTCGGCGCGTGCATTCATCAACCCTGTCCCGCACCTGAGCTACGTCGAGGGTGACAAGGGTGTTTCCTTCCTCAAGAAGCGCTTCGAGCTGCTCAAGCAGCACCATGCCTTCGCCGAGATGGAATACACCGAAGACAAGGCGGTGATGAACGACTGGATGCCGCTGATGATGCCTGGCCGCCCAGCCGACCAGCACATTGCAGCTACCCGTGTAGCCAAAGGCACCGACGTCAACTTCGGCGCCCTGACCAACAAGCTGCTCAAGCTGCTGGGCGACTCGCCGGACGCGCAGGTGAAGTACAGCAAGAAGGTCGTCGGCCTACGCCGTAACGGCAGCGGCTGGACCGTGAGCATCAAGGACGTCAACAGCGGCGGCAGCCGCGAAGTCGACGCTCGCTTTGTCTTCCTCGGTGCCGGTGGCGCGGCCCTGCCGCTGCTGCAGGCGTCCGGCATCCCGGAAAGCAAAGGCTTCGGCGGCTTCCCGGTCAGCGGCCAGTGGCTGCGTTGCGACAACCCGGAAATCGTCAAACAGCACCAGGCCAAGGTCTACAGCCAGGCCGCCGTGGGCGCCCCGCCGATGTCGGTACCGCACCTGGATACTCGCGTTGTGGACGGCAAGACTTCGTTGCTGTTCGGCCCGTACGCCGGTTTCACCACCAAGTTCCTCAAGCACGGTTCGCTGATGGACCTGCCGCTGTCGGTGCGCATGGGTAACATCGGCCCGATGCTGGCCGTGGCCCGTGACAACATGGACCTGACCAAGTACCTGGTCAGCGAAGTGATGCAGTCGATGGAGCAGCGCCTGGAAGCCCTGCGTCGCTTCTATCCGCAGGCCAAGGCCGAAGACTGGCGCCTGGAAGTGGCTGGTCAGCGCGTGCAGATCATCAAGAAGGACCCGAAAAAAGGCGGTGTGCTGCAGTTCGGTACCGAGCTGGTCTCGGCCCAGGACGGCAGCCTGGCCGCACTGCTCGGTGCCTCGCCAGGCGCTTCGGTGACCGTGTCGATCATGCTGGAACTGATCGAACGCTGCTTCCCCGAGCAGGCCAAGGGTGCCTGGGCTGCCAAGCTCAAGGAAATCTTCCCGGCGCGCGAGAAAACGTTGGCAACCGATGCTGCCCTGTACCACAAGATCAGTGCCGAAAACGACGTGGCGCTGGACCTGGTGGAAAGCAGCCCGGCGGCCAAGCATTACGCCTGAACCGACCGGTAACGAAAAAACGCCCCTCGGGGCGTTTTTTTGTGCCTGGATCTCTATCAACCGCGGGCGCGGTCGATGATCTCGATGTACTCAGGCGCATTGCGCTGGTCGGCGATCTGCTCAACGAAGGTTTTACCGTGCTCGTCCTTGCCATCCAGGTCCAGGCCAGCTTCGACAAAGAAGCCGACAAAGCGCTCGAAATCGTCTACGCGCAGCCCACGGTAGGCCTTGACCAGCTTATGCAGCGACGGCGAGGTCACACCATCGGCCGGTTCGAACTGAAGGAACGACTTGATGTAGTCGTCGCTGATTTCGTCGCCGATTACCTGTTTCTTGTCTTTACGCATTGCCGACTCCAACTGGACCATCACGGGATTTCGAAGGCCGGCAGTTTACCCCTCGCAGGCCGCGTGCCTCAACGCGTACGTACGGTACCAGTGTGCAGGTCGGCCCAGATGTGACCATTGCCGTAGGTGAGAAACTGCACATACAAGGTTTCGTTGCGTAGCAGGTCCATGATCACCCGGTAGTCACTGACCGGGTAATTCAGGCTCAAGGTGCGGCTTTTTTCGTCATACACAGGCTTCTTCAGGCTCTTGGCCGCTTCGCCATCGAAGGTCAGCAGCACCTGGGCGATGGTCGCACCTTTGCTCAATGGCTTTCCCTTCAGGCGCACCTGCAACGAAGAGGTGATCGGGATAGGCTGCTGGTCGGACTGGCGCTGGGCCCCCACCACCACCGAGTAATCGGTCACTTGCAGCAGTTGCTGGCCGGTCGGCGCTTCCTGGCGCAGTGACTGGTCGTCAGGCGGCAGGAACTGGCTGTGCAGCGGTGCGGCGGCCAGTGGCAGGCTGACCGCCAACAGGAGGGGAAGAATCGCACGCATGTGAGGCTCCTTGAATGAAGGAGCACTCTAGCATGCAGGGCGGCGCTTGATTACAGCCCCTTGACGGCGAAAATGCCGTTGGCATTGCGCCAGTAGCCTTTGTAATCCATACCGTAACCGAAGATGTAGCGGTCGACACACGGCAGGCCCACGTAGTTGGCCTTGAGGTCCGGGCTGGCCTTGCGGTCGTGGTCCTTGTCGATCAGCACCGCGGTGTACACCGAGCGTGCGCCGGCATGCTTGCAGAACTCGATGATGGCGCTGAGGGTGTGGCCTTCGTCGAGGATGTCGTCGACGATCAGCACATCACGGTCGATGAACGACACTTCCGGCTTGGCCTTCCAGAACAGCTCACCGCCGCTGGTCTGGTTGCGGTAGCGGGTGGCGTGCAGGTACGAAGCTTCGAGCGGGAACTGCAAGTGGGTCAGCAGTTTGCCGGAGAAGATAAGGCCACCGTTCATCACGCAGAACACCACCGGGTTCTTGTCGTGCAGGTCCTTGCAGATCTGCTCGCCGACGTTGGCGATGGCCGCTTCGACTTCGGCTTCGGTGTACAGGCAGTCAGCTTCACGCATGACTTGACGGATGTGCTCGAGATCGGCGGACATGGCGCTCTCCGGGGGTGCATTTTGGAAAAGCGGGCAAAGGTACGCATCCGCTCGTCCCAGATCAAGCATTTATGGACTAACGTCCAAAATGACCAGACGACAGCACAGGTTGAATAGATTAATCTAGCGCGGTTTTTTTGCCCGCCTTTCGGAGCCCCCTATGCCCACTCGTGAGATCCGCCACCCGCTGATCCGCCACAAGCTCGGCCTGATGCGCCGTGCCGATATCAGCACCAAGAATTTTCGCGAACTCGCCCAGGAAGTCGGCGCGCTCCTGACCTATGAAGCCACCCAGGACCTGCCACTCGAAACCTACGAGATCGACGGCTGGTGTGGCAAGGTGCAAGTTGAAAAAATTGCCGGCAAGAAGATCACGGTAGTCCCCATCCTGCGCGCCGGCATCGGCATGCTCGACGGCGTGCTCAGCCTGATCCCGGGTGCCAAGGTCAGTGCCGTCGGCGTTGCCCGCAACGAAGAAACCCTCGAA
This sequence comes from Pseudomonas sp. XP2, assembly GCF_053557975.1. Lineage (NCBI taxonomy): Bacteria > Pseudomonadati > Pseudomonadota > Gammaproteobacteria > Pseudomonadales > Pseudomonadaceae > Pseudomonas > Pseudomonas sp. XP2. Next base: position 73,509 of record NZ_JBNRIK010000015.1, on the reverse strand, counting down.
GCCCATACCTACCTGGAAAAACTCGCGCCGGACATCAACCAGCGCCTGGCCCTGATCATCGACCCGATGCTGGCCACCGGCGGTTCGATGGTCGCCACCATCGACCTGCTGAAAAAGGCCGGCTGCAAAGAGATCCGGGCCATGGTCCTGGTCGCCGCGCCAGAAGGCATCGACGTGGTGGAAAAAGCCCACCCGGACGTGAAGATCTACACCGCCTCGATCGATCAGCGCCTGAACGAACACGGCTACATCGTGCCGGGCCTGGGCGATGCCGGTGACAAGATCTTCGGCACCAAGCAAAAGGACGCCTGACCATGCAGGACGGCTTCAACGACCCGCTCTGGCGCCAGGTCGTTTCGGGCGCGCAGATGCTCTTCGTGGCATTTGGCGCGTTGGTACTGATGCCACTGATCACCGGCCTCGACCCGAACGTCGCGTTGTTCACCGCCGGCATCGGCACGCTGCTGTTCCAGCTGGTTACCGGCCGCCAGGTACCGGTTTTCCTGGCCTCCAGCTTTGCCTTCATCACCCCGATCATCCTCGCCAAGGGGCAGTTCGGCCTGGCCGAGACCATGGGCGGCGTGATGGCTGCAGGTTTCGTGTACACCTTCATGGGCCTGATGGTAAAAATCAAAGGCACCGGTTTTATCGACCGCATGCTGCCGCCTGTGGTGATCGGCCCGGTGATCATCTCCATCGGCCTGGCCATGGCACCGATTGCCGCCAACATGGCAATGGGCAAGGGTGGGGACGGCGTTGCGTTGATGCCCTACAAGACCGCCATGCTGATCTCCATGCCAGCCCTGCTGACAACCTTGATCGTCGCCGTGTTCGGCAAAGGTATTTTCCGCCTGGTCCCGATCATCTCCGGCGTGCTGGTGGGCTTTGCCCTGTCGTTCGCCTTTGGCGTGGTCGACACGGCCCGGATAGCCGCCGCACCGTGGCTGGAAATCCCCAATTTCACCGCACCGGCGTTCAACTGGCAGGCCATCCTGTTCATCGTCCCGGTTGCCCTGGCGCCGGCCATCGAGCACATCGGCGGGGTGATCGCGGTCGGTAGCGTGACCGGCCGTGACTACCTGAAAAAGCCTGGCCTGCACCGTACCTTGCTAGGTGACGGCCTGGCCACCACGGCGGCCGGCCTGTTCGGCGGCCCGCCCAACACCACCTACGCGGAAGTAACTGGCGCGGTGATGCTGACCAAGAACTACAACCCGAAGATCATGACCTGGGCGGCGGTCTTCGCCATTACCCTGGCGTTCATCGGCAAGTTCGGCGCGCTGCTGCAAAGCATCCCGGTGCCAGTGATGGGCGGTATTCTGTGCCTGCTGTTTGGTTCGATCGCAGCGGTGGGCATGAACACCATGATCCGCCACAAGATCGACCTGGCCGAAGCGCGCAACCTGGTGATCGTGTCGGTAACCTTGGTGTTTGGTATCGGCGGCGTGCTGATCGGCAGCGGTGACGGCCCGGACGACTGGGGCCTGAAGGGCATCGCCCTGTGCGCCATCGTGGCGATTGCCCTGAACCTGATCCTGCCGGGTAATGATGGATGGAAGCACAAGCAGCTGGATGATCACTTGCCTTGATCCGGCTTTAACCCGAACCGCCCCTATCGCCGGCACGCCCGCCCCCACAGGTACACCACAGGCTTCAGATACTGTGTTGCTCCTGTGGGAGCGGGCTTGCCGGCGACAGGGCCGGTACAGGCAGCCGCAATGTCAGGCCTTTTCGCACATCTGCGCCAGCACCCTCACCCACTCCGGGTGATCATTCAGGCATGGCACCAGCACCAGCTCCCGCCCCCCAGCCTCGACGAACTGTTCGCTGCCCCGCATACCGATTTCTTCCAGCGTCTCGATGCAATCGGCCACGAACGCCGGGCACATCACCAGCAACTTTTTCACACCGGCCTTGGCCAGCTCATCCAGCCGGGTCTCGGTGTACGGTTCGATCCACTTGTCCCGACCCAGCCGTGACTGGAACGATACCGACCATTTGCCATCCGGTATGCCAATGCTCTGCGCAAAGGCTTTGGCCGTAGCCAGGCATTGCCCGCGGTAACACACCGCACGCACCTCGGCGGATGCACCGTGACAGCAATCGGCGGTACGCAGGTCGTGCTTGCTGCCCTTCGGAAACAGCTTCTTCAAGTGCCGCTCGGGCAAGCCATGGAAGCTCAGCAACAGGTGGTCGTAATCCTGTTCCAGGTAAGGCCGGGCGCTGGCAGCCAGCGCCTCGATGTATTCAGGGTGCTCGTAGAACGGCTGCAGCACGCGCATCTGCAGCGGCAGCTGGCGTTCGTTGACCACCTGTTTGGCCAGCTCGACCACAGTGGTCACGGTACTGTCGGCAAACTGTGGATAAAGCGGTGCCAAGGTCACCTTGCGCACGCCTTGAGCTGCCAGGCGTTCCAGCACTTCGGGCAAGGCTGGCTGGCCATAGCGCATGGCAATCTCCACCGGGCCATGGGGCCAGTGCTCGACCATTGCGGACTGCAAACGGCGGGTCAGCACCACCAGCGGCGAGCCTTCCTCCCACCAGATCGAGCCGTAGGCATGCGCCGACTGCTCCGGGCGTTTGAGCAGTATCAGCGACACCAGCAAGCGCCGCACCGGCCAGGGCAGGTCGACAACATACGGGTCCATCAGAAACTGGTTGAGGTAGCGGCGCACATCGGCAACCGAGGTGGATGCCGGAGAACCCAGGTTGACCAGCAGCAGGGCGTGATCGGTCATGCAGCGTCCTATGTCAGAGGCGGCTGGACAGGTCGTCCAGGGCCGATTGCAGATCGTTGAAACGGAAGGTGAAGCCAGCCGCCAGCAAGCGTACCGGGCGTGCCCGCTGGCCGCCCAGCAGCAAGGTCGACATCTCCCCCAGGCCAGCCTTGAGCAACAATGACGGCACCGGCAGCAGCGCCGGCCGATGCAGGGCCCGGCCCAGGCGCCTGGCGAACTCACGGTTACGCACCGGCTCCGGGGCGCAGGCATTATAAGGACCGCTGGCATCCTTTTGCTGCAAGAGAAAATCAATCAGGGCGACCTGATCGTCTATATGGACCCACGGCATCCATTGCCGCCCATCACCCAATGGCCCGCCCAGCCCCAGCTTGAAGGGCACGCGCAGGCGCGACAAAAAGCCGCCATCGCTGGCCAGCACCAGCCCGGTGCGCACCAGCACCACGCGGATCCCCTGTGCCAGGGAGCGCTGGGCCGTTTCTTCCCAGGCAATGCACAACTGGCTGGCGAAATCTTCGCGTACCGGTGGCGAAGCCTCGGTCAGCTCGCGTTCGCCACCGTCACCGTACCAGCCCACCGCAGACCCGGAGATCAGCACGTCCGGGCGTTGCTCACGGGTGCCCAACCAGGTCAGCAATTGCTCGGTCAGGGTGACCCGGCTAGCCCACAGCAGGTTGCGCCGGGCAGCCGTCCAGGGCCGATCGGCAATCGGCGCACCGGCCAGGTTGACCACCGCATCAAGGTGATCGTCCGCCTCCAGTTGCTCCAGCCGGGCGATGCCACGCACGCCACTGCCACATATTTTCGCCACCTGTTCAGGTCGCCGGCTCCAAACCGTAAGCCGGTGCCCCTGGCCAAGCCAGTACTGGCAAAGATGCTTGCCAATCAACCCGGTGCCGCCTGTCAGCAATATATGCATGGCTGTGTCCTCGCAGAATGCGGCGGTGGTCTATTTTTAACATCAAGGCACTTTTTTGACCCGACGCTCTCGGATAAACATAGGCCAACCTGACCGCCAAAGCGGTATAACCTTATACAGAATTTCTGGATTGTACAGGTTTGCCTGACAGCGTAGTCTGCTAACAGCAAGGTTTGAAGAGGCCATCATGACAGTACCTATTGCCATCATCGGGGCCGGTATCGCCGGCTTGTCAGCCGCCCAGGCCCTACAAAAGGCCGGGCAATCCGTGCATCTGTTCGACAAAGGCCACGGCAGTGGCGGGCGCATGGCCAGCAAGCGCAGCGAGGCCGGCGCGCTGGACCTCGGCGCCCAGTACTTCACTGCCCGGGACCGGCGCTTCGTCGAGCAGGTGCAACAGTGGGTTGCCGCCGGCTGGGCCGAGCAGTGGAAGCCACAGCTGTACAACTACCGTGATGGCGAGCTCACTCCCTCCCCTGACGAACAGACCCGCTGGGTAGGCGTGCCACGCATGAGCGCCATTACCCGTGGCCTGCTCAAGGATGTGACGGTGAACTTCGGCTGCCGTATCGCCGAGGTGTTCCGTGGCAAGCAATACTGGCACCTGCAAGACACCGAAGGCTGCAGCCATGGCCCTTACAGCCGCGTGGTGATTGCCGTGCCGGCACCGCAGGCCACGCCACTTCTGGCCTCCACCCCAAAACTTGCCGCGGTGGCTGCGGGCGTGCAAATGGAACCTGTGTGGGCGGTCGCCCTGGCCTTCCAGACACCTTTGGACACCCCGATGCAAGGCTGCTTCGTGCAGGACAACCCGCTTGACTGGCTGGCCCGTAACCGCAGCAAGCCCGGCCGCGATGAGCAACTCGATACCTGGGTGCTGCACGCCACGTCTGACTGGAGCCGGCAGCACATCGACCTGCCCAAGGAAGAAGTGATCGAACAGCTGTGGGGCGAGTTTGCCGAGCTGGTCGGCTGCGTGGTGCCGGCGCCTAACTTCGCCCTGGCCCACCGCTGGCTCTATGCGCGCCCCAGCAGCAATCACGAGTGGGGCGCACTGGCCGATGCTGACCAAGGCCTGTATGCCTGCGGCGACTGGTGCCTGTCCGGGCGAGTCGAAGGCGCGTGGCTCAGCGGCCAGGAAGCGGCGCGCAGACTGCTCGAACACCTGGAATGATTTAGCGCCATACACAAATTCTAGTTTGCATAACTTCCGGGCTGTGCTGGAATAAACCTGTACAAGATTTTAGACTCGTACAGGTTTACGGGAGACAGCCATGCACGACACTTCAGCCCACAGCAAGCCGCGTATCGCCATCAGCGCCTGCCTGACCGGGCACAGCGTGCGTTACAACGGCGGCCATAAGGCCTCAGACCTGTGCCGTACGCAACTGGACGCCCATTTCGACTGGCTGCCGGTGTGCCCGGAAGTTGCCATCGGCCTGGGCATACCGCGCGACCCGATCCGCCTGGTCGGCAATCCCGAACGACCGGAAGTGGTCGGTACCCGTAACCCAGGCATGGACCTGACCGGCCCGCTGCGCAACTATGGCGAGCAGATGGCCGCCGAGCTCGACAGCATCTGCGGCTATATTTTCATGCAGAAATCGCCCTCTTGCGGCCTGGAGCGGGTCAAGGTGTATCAGGACAATGGCCACCCGGCCATCCAGGGGGGGCGCGGCGTGTATGCCCAAGCGTTCTGCGCAAGACGCCCGGACCTGCCTGTGGAAGAAGAAGGTCGCCTGCATGACCCGGTGCTGCGCGAGAACTTCATCAGCCGCGTGTACGCCTACGCCGACTGGCAGCGCCTGCTGGCCGAGGGCCTTAGCCGTGGAAGCCTGGTGCGCTTTCATTCGCGTTACAAATACCTAGTGATGGCCAACAACCCCCAGGCCTACCGCACCTTGGGCCGCCTGCTCGGCAGCATGAGCAAGGATGACGACCCGCAAACCATCGGCCCACGCTACTTCAGCCAGCTGATGCAGGCCCTGAGACGCTGTGCCAGCCGCGGCACCCATTGCAATGTGCTGCAGCACATCAGCGGCTATTTCAAGGACAACCTCACGCAGCAAGACAAAGCCGAGCTGCAGACAATCATCAGCCAGTACCAGCAAGGCGTGGTGCCGCTGGTGGTACCGCTGACCCTGCTCAAGCACCATTTGCGCAAGCATCCAGACCCGTACCTGCTGCAACAGGCCTACCTGCAGCCGCACCCGGAAAGTCTGGGCTTGCGCAATGCAGTCTGAAACCTTGCTGCCCATCGGCGAACTTGCCCGTCGCACTGGCGTGAATCCGGTCACCCTGCGCGCCTGGGAGCGCCGGTATGGCCTACTCAAGCCGCAGCGCACCGCCAAGGGGCATCGCCTGTATCCGCTGGATCAGGTGGGTCGGGTCGAGGCAATCCTTGGCTGGTTGCAGCGTGGGGCATCGGTCGGCCAAGTACGCGAGCTGCTCGACAAACCCTCCAGCACGCCGCCCAAAGGTGACTGGCAGGCCCGACAATTCCAGCTGATCGAGGCCATTGCCAACCTGTCCCAGCGCGCCCTTGACCAGCAGCTCAACCAGGCCATGGCCCTGTACCCGGCCGTTACCCTGTGCGAACAACTGCTGCTGCCGCTGCTCGACCTCCTCGACCTGCGCTGGCGTAGTTACTTCAATGCGCAGCTGGAACAGGCGTTTTTCCACAGTTGGCTACGCAGCAAGCTAGGTGCCCGCGTCTACCATGACAACCAGCTGCTGCAGGGCCCTGCGGTGTTGCTGGTGGAGGACAGTGAACGTGTCTTCAGCCCCGGTTTATGGCTTTGCGCCTGGCTGTTCACCAGCAACGGGTTCCCGGTCGAGGTGCTGGAGCACCCCGTTGCCGGCCCGCACCTTCAACGCGCCGTCAGCACGCTCAGCCCCCGCGCCGTACTTCTGCACCTGGGGCCCCGCATCGATGGCAAGGCACTGCAACGCACCCTGCACAACCTGCCCATGCCAATCCTGGCCGGCGGCCCGACGCTGTTGCTGCATGAAGCGCAGCTGCGTGCCCTCAAGTTGCCCAACCTCGCCCTGTTCGACACCCCGCAAGTGGCATTGAGCTTGCTTCAAGCCCATGACCGCCTGCCTGTAGAGATGAATGCCCCATGCACCTGACCTGGCTGCGCAGTGACCTGCGCATCGATGACAACACCGCGCTCAGCGCCGCCACCGAGCGCGGGCCCACCATCGCCCTGTGGCTGATCAGCCCCGGGCAATGGCAGGCCCATGATGACGCCGCCTGCAAAGTCGATTTCTGGCTGCGCAGCCTGCGCGACCTGCGCCAATCGCTGGAAGGCCTGAATATCCCCCTGCTGATCCGCAAGATAGACACCTGGGAGCAGGCACCACAAGCCGTGCTTGAGGTATGCCGCCAACATCAGGTGGCAAGCGTTCACTGGAACGAAGAGTACGGCATCAACGAGCAGCGCCGCGACGATGCCACCCGCGCCCTGCTAGAAAAGTCGGGCATTCAGGCACACAGCCACCTCGACCAGCTGTTCTTCCGCCCGGGCACCATCCTCACCCGCAGTGGCGATTATTTTCAGGTTTTCAGCCAGTTCAAGAAAACCTGCCTGGAGCACCTGCATCGCAGCCTGCCCGCGTTGGCCCAACGGGTTAAGCGGCAGGCACCGCTGCACATCCCTGCCGACCCTGTTCCGCAACACGTGGACGGTTTTGAAACACCCGCCCGCGCCCTGCGTGAACACTGGCCAGCGGGTGAAGCGCAGGCGCAAGGGCGGCTGTCACGCTTTCTCGACGAAGCCATTGATGACTACCAGCAACTGCGTGACCTACCTGCCAAACCTGGTACCAGCCAGCTTTCGCCTTACCTGGCTGCCGGCGTGATATCGCCTCGCCAGTGCCTGCACGGTGCACTGGCCAGCAACCGGGGCGAATTCGACAGTGGCAGTACGGGCGTGCAGACCTGGATCAACGAGCTGCTCTGGCGCGAGTTCTACAAGCACATCCTGTGCGGTTACCCACAGGTCTCGCGACACCGTGCCTTCCGCGCCCAGACCGAAGCCCTGCCCTGGCGTGATGCACCGGCCGACCTTGAGGCCTGGGAACAGGGCCGTACGGGCTTCCCGATCATCGACGCCGCCATGCGCCAGTTGCTGCACACCGGATGGATGCATAATCGGCTGCGCATGATCGTGGCCATGTTCCTCAGCAAGAACCTGCTGATCGACTGGCGCAAGGGCGAGCGGCACTTCATGCGCCACTTGATAGACGGTGACCTGGCGGCCAACAATGGCGGCTGGCAGTGGAGCGCGTCCACCGGAACGGACGCAGTGCCCTACTTCCGTATCTTCAACCCGATTTCACAGTCTCAGCGTTTCGACCCTCAGGGGCATTTCATTCGGCACTGGCTGCCGGACCTACGTGACATAGATGAGAAAAATATCCATGAACCGATGAAATCCAGGGATCTATTTGCTACTAATTTGTATCACAGTCCTATGGTCGATCTCAGCAGCAGTCGCCAGCGTGCAATAGAAGCTTTCAAGGGCCTTCCCCGCCGGCAGGATTAGAGGACAACGTCTTGACTAACTCACGCAGTTTTTGGGTTACGGGCGCCAGCAATGGGCTAGGTCTGGCTTTGGTGGAACGCTTGCTCGAACAGGGCCACCGCGTTGCCGCCAGTACGAAGGAAAGCGATGAACTGGAAAGATTGGCAGCACAACATGGTCGGCGTTTCTTGCGCCTGCCCTGGCAGTTGCATGCCGAGCCAAATGCAGCGGATGCCTGCCAGCAGATAGGCCATGCCTGGTGCTCGCTGGATGGTCTGATCATCAATGCCGGTACCAGCGATTATCTGCCAGACGACGTAGCGGACAGCGACCTGTTCGAGGCGATCGTCACAAGCAACCAGCTGGCGGCTGAGCAGTGCCTTGGCCATGCCTTGCCCCTGCTGGCCAAGGGGGATTCACCGCAGGTGTTGGCAGTGTTCAACCGCTATTCGGCATTGCAATTGTATGCCCCGACGCAGGTAACTGCAGGCTGGAACAACCTGCCGCAGTGGATGCGTGAGCAGCGCCAGGCCTTGAAAGCTCAAGGGGTAGGCCTGACCATAGTAGGGCCACAGTCGCTCAAGGTAGCGGTGACGTCGGCGCAGGCGATACCGGAGCAATGGACGCCACAGAGCGTTGCTGAAGCGTTGTTGCGTCGGTGGCCGCAAGCTGAACCGGAACTGGTTCTGGAGGCGCTGGAACTCAGCAGCCTATGGCCGTTGACGCGCTAAGCCCCTGAAATCGGCGTTAGCCCCGCCCCCACAGAACGCACACCCTTTGAGGATCGTGCATTCCCTGTGGGAGCGGGTTCACCCGCGAAAAGGCCTGTGCAGGTGAACTCAGAGCGCCATGCGGTAGTGCAAGCTATAGCTCTCCACACCATCGTTAGGCTCTTTGATGCCCGCATTGGAATAATGGATCGCCCGCACCCCGATCTCATGCCCCCCTGCAAAGCGCAAACCAAAGCCGATGCGGTCCTCGAACTGGAATGCCGAGCCCAGCTCGTTGCTTTCCAGCTCGGTGCTGGAGAACGCGGCTACACCGATCCCCGCTTCGATGTAGGGCTTCACCGACTCCCCGGCAAATTCGTAAACGAACACTGGCGCGAACGACAAGCTATGGTTGCTCGCCGTCTCGTCGCCGTCCCAATACGTATAGGCCCCATCCCAATATCCGGTCAGCCGACCAACACTGGTCTGCCACCAGCTTGCGTCCCAGTTCGATTGCAGCCCTAGCCGGTAGACCATGGTCGAGTCACCGGTCTGCCCCACCGAAACCGAAATGTCGGCAGCCTGTGCCGACATTGCTTGACCCAAAGTAAAGGCGGCAGCCGCCGCCAAGCCGAGCAGTTTCCTCATGAGAAACATCCTTCTTCCTGATGCTGTTATTAGTGTCCGCCTCAATCAGGCAAGCGGTAGAAAGCAGAAGTGGAACGATAGTTCAGCTGTTTTTCACGTTTTTTTCACAACGCAAAGCTTTGCACATCGTCGGACTTATGCCACAGCACAGGCAGGATTTTTCGGAGGAATTCTGGGTCAGCGCTGGTCCAGAAGCGGGTGTCGCCGGCCGGGCCTTCGGCTAACAGGTCATTGGCACCCAGCAGCCTTTGCAGTTGACGCGCCACAGCGGCGCCGGTGTCGATGATCGCCACGTCCGCTGGCACCAGGTCGGCCAGTAACGGGCGCAAGAAGGGGTAATGCGTGCAACCGAGGATCAGCGTATCGCAGCCGGCGGCCAGCAACGGCTGCACATAGCCAAGCAGCATCTGGCGAAGCGCCGGGCTGGCTAGGTCACCGGTCTCGATCAGCTCGACCAGCCCAGGGCATGGCTGAGTAATCACCTGGACGTCATTGGCGAAGCGGTCCAGCAGCGCTGCAAACTTGGCACTTTGCAAGGTACCGGTAGTTGCCAGTACACCGACCACGCCCGAGCGGGTGGCGGCAGCAGCAGGCTTCACGGCCGGCTCCATGCCCACCAGCGGCCAAGTCGGGTACAGCTCGCGCAAGTCAGCCACCGCCGCCACCGTGGCGGTGTTACAGGCCAGGACCATGGCTTTGGCGCCTTGTGCCTGGAAGAACCCGGCAATATGCCGGCAGCGCTCGCGTATATAGTCCGGCGACTTCTCACCGTAAGGCACATGGCCGCAGTCGGCCACATACAGCAGCGTCTCGTTGGGCAGCAGGCGCTGGATTTCGGCGAGTACCGACAAACCGCCGACCCCCGAGTCCATCACGCCGACCGGCGCCGAACGCTCAGCCATCGCGCTTGCCGCAAACTGCGCAAGCCGGGTCGCGCTTGACGCGCAGCTCACGGATACGGGTGCCGAGAGCATCGATCAACAGCAGACGACCCACCAGCGGTTCGCCGAAGCCGGCCAGCAACTTCATTGCCTCCAGCGCTTGCAGGCTGCCCACCAAACCCACCAGCGGGCCGATCACGCCAGCTTCGCTGCAGGTCAGTTCATCGTCACTGCCATGCCCGTACAGACAGTGGTAGCAGGGGCTGTAGTCGCGCCGAGGGTCAAACACCGACAGCTGCCCTTCAAGGCGGATCGCCGCGCCGCTCACCAGTGGTTTGCCAGCAGCCATACAGGCCGCGTTGACCGCTTCACGAGTAGCGAAATTGTCGGAGCAGTCCAGCACCAGGTCGACTGCCGCCACAGCGGCAGCCAGCGAATCTTCGTCCAGGGCTTGGCGATGGGCAACCAGACCGATCTCCGGGTTTATTGCCTGCAAGCGCTGCAAGGCCGAATCGACCTTGCTCATGCCGACGCTGGCACTGTCGTGAATCACCTGGCGTTGCAGGTTGGTCAGGTCGACGGTGTCGAAGTCGGCCAGGTGCAGCTCACCCACCCCGGCGGCAGCCAGGTACAGTGCCACCGGGGAGCCCAGGCCGCCAAGGCCGACAATCAGTGCCTTGCTCTGCTTGAGCCGTAACTGGCCGTCGATGTCGATCTGGGCCAGCAATACCTGCCGGCTGTAACGCAGAAGTTCCTGATCACTCAGCATGGCAGGCGCCCCAGGGTAATGCGTTCATGGCCGCCCAGGTCCGTTCGGCTGGCGACCTCGATAAAGCCTTGCTCAGCCAGCAAAGCGCGTACCGCCGCTGCCTGGTCGTAGCCATGTTCCAACAGCAACCAGCCACCGGGCAACAGGTGCGCGGGGGCCTGGGCAACGATCACGCGCAGGTCGTCCAGGCCATCGGCACCGGCCACCAGTGCACTGCTGGGCTCGAAGCGCACGTCACCGGCCACCAGGTGTGGGTCTGCGGCGGCAATATAGGGGGGGTTGCTGACAATCAGGTCGAAACGCTCGCCGGCCAGGCTGTCGAACCAGTGGCTTACCCGCACCTGCGCGTTGCTCAGACCCAAACGTTGGCGGTTGCGCTCGGCCAGGGCAGCGGCTTCTTCCACCCGGTCAACTGCAGTCAGCTGCCAGGCCGGGCGATCGCTGGCCAGGGCCAGGGCAATCGCACCGGTACCGGTGCCCAGGTCAAGGACCTTGGCCGGCGAGGCGGGTTGCAGCTCAAGGGCAGTCTCGACCAACAGCTCGGTATCCGGCCGCGGGATCAGGGTATGCGGCGCCACTTCCAGGTCGATCGTCCAGAAGCCCTGCTGCCCGAGGATGTAAGCGACCGGCTCGCCGCCACGGCGGCGCTGAAGGTAACCGGCGTAAGTCTGGGCATCTTCGCTGCTGACGATTCGCTCGGGCCAGGTGTGCAGGTAGCTGCGCGACTTGCCGATGGCAGCAGCCAGCAGCAATTCGGCATCCAGCCGCTCGGTGGGCGACTCGGGCAGCTGCGCGTTGCGCAGCAAGCTGGCGATGATGGTCATCAGTCCCCCAGGGCAGCCAGTTGATCGGCCTGGTATTCGGCCAGCAGCGGTTCGATCACTGCGTCCACGCCACCGCTGAGGATGTCGTCCAGCGAGTACAAGGTCAGGTTGATACGGTGATCGGTTACCCGACCCTGTGGATAATTGTAGGTGCGGATGCGCTCGGAACGGTCACCGGACCCCACCAGCAGTTTGCGCTCGCTGGCAATGGCATTCTGTGCTGCGCTGGTCTGCATGTCGTTGAGCTTGGCCGACAGCCAGGACATGGCACGGGCGCGGTTCTTGTGCTGCGAACGCTCTTCCTGGCACTCGACCACGATACCGGTGGGCAAGTGGGTAATACGGATCGCCGAGTCGGTCTTGTTCACGTGCTGACCACCCGCGCCCGATGCACGGTAGGTGTCCACGCGCAGATCGGCCGGGTTGATTTCGATGGCTGCTTGTTCGTCCGGCTCGGGCAGCACCGCCACTGTGCAGGCGGAGGTGTGCACGCGGCCTTGGGATTCGGTTTCCGGCACGCGCTGAACACGGTGTGCGCCAGACTCGAACTTGAGCTTGCCGTACACGTGCTCACCCTCGACACGGGCGATGATTTCCTTGTAGCCGCCGTGCTCGCCTTCGTTCTCGGACAAGATCTCCAGGCGCCAGCCGCGTTTTTCGGCGTAGCGCGAATACATGCGGAACAGGTCGCCAGAGAAGATGGCCGCCTCGTCGCCACCCGTACCGGCGCGAATTTCGAGGAACACGTTGCGGCCGTCGTTGGGGTCTTTGGGCAGCAGCATGCGTTGCAGCTTCGCCTCCAGCGTCAGCAGCTGTTCCTTGGCTTCACGCACTTCTTCCACGGCCATTTCACGCAGGTCCGGGTCGCTGTCCTTGAGCAATGCCTGGGCGCCCTCAAGGTCACCCTGGACTTTGCACCACTCTTTATAAGCAGCGTAGACCGGCTCGACCTCGGCATATTCACGGGAATACGCGCGAAAGCGCGTCTGGTCGGAAATGACCTCAGCATCACCGAGCAGTGCGGTGAGCTCTTCGAAGCGGTCCTGGAGGATATCCAGTTTGTTCAGCAGCGACGCTTTCATTGCGGGGATTTGTCCGTGGAGCCCTCGTTGAGGGCAAAGAGTTCCTGGGCCATGGCCAGCGCATCAAGGCGGCCCTCGGCCGAGAGCTTTTTCAACTGCACGCTGGGCGCATGCAGGAGTTTGTTGGTCAGCCCCCGGGCCAGTTGGGCCAGTACGTCCTCGGGGTTGCCGCCGTTGGCCAGCAGGCGCTGGGCCTTTTGCAATTCGTCGTCACGCAGGCGCTCGCTCTGCTGGCGGTAGGCCTTGAGCACGTCCACCGCCGCCAGTTCACGCAGGCGCAGCATGAAATCCTCGGCGCCCACCGAGACCAGTTCTTCAGCCGCCTGGGCTGCGCCCTGGCGGCTCTTGAGGTTTTCCGCCACCACGTCATGCAGGTCATCGACAGTGTACAGGTACACGTCGTCCAGCTCGCCGACTTCAGGTTCGATGTCGCGCGGCACGGCAATGTCGACCATGAAGATCGGCTTGTGCCGGCGCTGTTTCAGCGCACTCTCGACCGCGCCCTTGCCCAGGATGGGCAACTGGCTGGCGGTGGAACTGATGACGATGTCGCTGTTGGCCAGTTCCTGGGGGATGTCGGCCAGCAGTACGGCGTGTGCGCCAAACTGCTCGGCCAGGGTACTGGCCCGCTCCAGGGTACGGTTGGCCACGACGATACGCCGCACGCCTTGCTCATGCAGGTGGCGGGCGACCAGGGTGATGGTTTCGCCGGCACCGATCAACAAGGCCTGGCTGCGGCCCAGGTCGCTGAAAATCTGTTTGGCCAGGCTGACTGCGGCAAACGCCACCGATACCGGGTTTTCACCAATGGCGGTGTCGGTGCGCACCTGCTTGGCGGCGCTGAAGGTGGCCTGGAACAGGCGCCCGAGCAAAGGGCCGACGGTGCCGGCCTCCCGCGCCACGGCGTAGGCTGACTTCATCTGGCCGAGGATCTGCGGCTCGCCGAGCACCAGCGAGTCCAGGCCCGAAGCCACGCGCATCATGTGCTTGACGGCATCATGCTCTTCATGCACGTAGGCACTGGCGCGCAACTCGTCCAGGCTGAGGCGGTGATAGTCGGCCAGCCATTGCAGCACGGCGTCGGCAGACAAGTGGTCCTGCTCTATATAGAGCTCGCTGCGGTTGCAGGTCGACAGGATCGCCGCTTCGCGGCTGGAAGTCAGCCGGCAGAGCTGCTGCAGGGCGTCTACCAGCTGCTCTGGGGTAAACGCCACGCGCTCGCGTACGTCTACCGAGGCAGTCTTATGGTTGATACCAAGTGCAAGAAAGGCCATGCAAGGTCGCTGGTTGTGACGGGAAGCCGATAATTGTCCTCTTTCACAGGTATTAGAACAACCACCGTTCGCTATTGCGCTGATAGCGCTGCGGCTATCGCCGCTCGCGGGCCAGCATGAGCGTTGATTTCAGCTTTCACTCCCGCTTTTGATCTGCTTTTGATCTGGCTTTTGATCTGGCTTTTGATCTGCTTTTGATT
>NZ_JBNRIK010000015.1:39753-58925 GCF_053557975.1 Pseudomonas sp. XP2 | reverse complement strand
CGGGGCAAGCCCGCTCCCACAGTGACCGCGCTGCGATACCTGTGGGAGCGGGCTTGCCCCGCGAAGAGGCCGGTACAGGTTAAAGCCGATCAGCCTTCCAGCTCGGCCCAGCGCTCTACCAGCGCATCCAGCTCACCCTGTAGCTTCTCGATCTTCGCAAGCACTGCCGAAGTTTCCGCAATCGGCCGCTGATAGAAGCCCGCCGCATTCACTTCTTCCTGGGCCTCAGCCATACGCTGCTCAACTTCGTCGATCTGCCCTGGCAGCATCTCCAGCTCACGCTGCAGCTTGTAGCTGAGCTTCTTCTTCGACGCCTCTTCCGCCACCGGCGCAGCAACAGGCGCGGGCTTGTCCTCGACTTTTTCCACCACTGCGCTGTTGAGTTCGGACTTGCCGCCCTTGCTCTCGGTCACGCCCAGCAGCTTTGGCGAGCCCCCCTGGCGAATCCAGTCCTCGTAGCCGCCCACGTACTCACGCACCTTGCCCTCGCCTTCGAACACCAGCGTGCTGGTGACGACGTTGTCGAGGAAGGCCCGGTCGTGGCTGACCATCAGCACGGTGCCCTTGTAGTTGGACAGCACTTCCTCGAGCAGCTCGAGGGTTTCCACGTCCAGGTCGTTGGTCGGTTCGTCGAGTACCAGCAGGTTGGCCGGCTTGCTGAACAGCTTTGCCAGCAGCAGGCGGGCACGCTCGCCACCCGACAGTGCCTTGACCGGCGTGCGGGCACGCTGAGGGCTGAACAGGAAGTCGCCCAGGTAGCTCAGCACGTGGCGGTTCTGGCCGTCGATCTCGATAAAATCACGGCCTTCGGCCAGGTTGTCGATCACGGTCTTTTCCAGCTCGAGCTGGTGGCGCATCTGGTCGAAGTAGGCCACTTCCAGCTTGGTGCCACGCTCGACCTTGCCCGAAGTGGGCTCCAGGCCGCCGAGCATCAGCTTGAGCAGGGTGGTCTTGCCGGTGCCGTTGGCCCCCAGCAGGCCGATCCGATCCTGACGCTGCAAGACCATGGAAAAGTCTTTGACCAGCATCGGCCCGTCGGCGTGATGGAAGCTGACGTTTTCCAGCACCATCACCTGCTTGCCGGATTTTTCCGCCGCCTCGATCTGGATGTTGGCCTTGCCCTGGCGCTCGCGGCGCTCGCCACGCTCCACACGCAAGGCTTTCAATGCCCGCACACGCCCTTCGTTCCGGGTGCGGCGTGCCTTGATGCCTTGGCGAATCCACACTTCTTCCTGAGCCAGGCGCTTGTCGAACAGCGCATTGGCAGTTTCTTCGGCGGCCAGTGCGGCCTCCTTGTGCACCAGGAAGCTGGCGTAGTCACCGTTCCAGTCAATCAGGCCGCCGCGGTCCAGTTCAAGGATGCGGGTGGCCAGGTTCTGCAGGAAGGACCGGTCGTGGGTGATGAACAACACCGCGCCGTTGAAACTGCGCAGGGCCTCTTCGAGCCAGGCAATCGCACCGATGTCCAGGTGGTTGGTCGGCTCGTCGAGCAGCAGCAGGTCGGGCTCGGACACCAGCGCCTGGGCCAGCAGCACACGGCGGCGCCAGCCACCGGACAGCTCGGCCAGGGTCTTGTCGGCCGGCAACTGCAGGCGGCTCAGGGTGCTCTCCACCACTTGTTGCAGGCGCCAGCCATCACGAGCTTCCAGCTCGTGCTGGACGTGCATGAGTTTTTCCAGGTCTTCGTCGTTCTGGATATTCATGCTCAGGTGGTGGAACTGCGCCAGCAGCTCGCCGACGCCATCCAGGCCTGCGGCCACCACATCGAACACCGTGCGCTCGTCGGCCACCGGCAGTTCCTGCGGCAGCTCGCCGATCTTCAGGCCCGGGGCACGCCAGACTTCACCGTCGTCACCCTTCTGCTCGCCCTTGACCAGGCGCAGCATGCTGGATTTGCCAGTACCGTTGCGGCCGATGATGCACACCCGCTCACCACGAGCGATCTGCCAGGACACTTTGTCCAGCAGCGGCATGGCGCCGAATGCGAGGGACACATCGCTGAATTTGAGCAGGGTCATGTTGGTCTCCATAAATCGGGCGCGCATTCTACCTGACTTGGCCCTCGACGGCATCCGCTTGGCCACCCGGCGACCGCTTTGCGACATCTGGTCGAAGTTAATATCCCGATACAAGCACAGTGCTTTCACCCGCCGCCGGCAAACAGCTAAGCTAAGGGCAATCGCTTCCAACAGTGCTGGCTCCGCCGTCACTTCCCCATGGTTCTACTGCCCGGACGTATCATGCGCAGCCGCCTGTTACACATTGCATCATGCCTGCTGCTCACCGCTGCCACCTGCGCGGCGCAGGCCACCGACCTCACCCAGCAACGCCAGTACTACGACGAGGCCAAGCGTGCGCTGGCCAAGGGCGACAAAGGCCCGTACTTGCGCTATGCGCAAGCCCTGAGCGACTACCCGCTCACACCGTACCTGGCCTACGACGAGCTTACCGCCCGCCTCAAAAGCGCCAGCAACCAGGAGATCGAAGGCTTTCTCGCCAAGCATGGCGACCTGCCCCAGGCCAACTGGATGAAACTGCGCTGGCTACGCTGGCTGGCCGAACGCGGCGAATGGGATACTTTCGTCAAATACTACGACCCAAAACTCAACTTCACCGAACTGGACTGCCTCAATGGCCAGTATCAGCTCAGCCATGGCCTGCGCGCCGAGGGCTACGCCACAGCCGACAAACTGTGGAACGTCGGCAAGTCCCAGCCTGCCGCCTGCGACACGCTGTTCGGCATGTGGGCGGCGGAAGGCCAACTGACCGAGGCCAAACGCTGGGAACGCACCAAGCTGGCGGCCCAGGCCCGCAACTACGCCCTGGCCAACAACCTGGTCAAGACGCTGACCACGCTCGGCCCGCAGGGGCGCCTGCTGGTCGATGTGGCGCAGAAGCCTGAGCTGCTCGGCCAGCCGTCGCGCTTTACCCCGGCCAACGACGCCATGTCCGACGTCGTCAGCCTCGGCCTGCGCCGTCTTGCACGGCAAGACCCGGACCGGGCCATGGCACTGCTCGACGATTACGCCCAGCGCATGCACTTTTCCCGCGATGAGAAGGTTGCCATCGCCCGCGAGATCGGCCTGACCCTGGCACGTCGCTACGACCCGCGCGCGCTCGACCTGATGACCCGCTACGACCCCGAGCTTCGCGACAACACCGTCAGCGAATGGCGCCTGCGCCTGCTGCTGCGCCTGGGCCGCTGGGAAGACGCCTACGAGCTGACCAAGCGCCTGCCCCAGGACCTGGCCAGCAGCAGCCGGTGGAAATACTGGCAGGCACGCAGCCTGGAACTGGCCCAGCCGAACAACCCGCAGATCCCCCTGCTGTACAAGACCGTGGCACGTGAGCGGGACTTCTACGGCTTCCTCGCCGCCGACCGGGCACAGACGCCGTACCAGTTGAACAACAAGCCGTTGTTGCTGAGCCCGCAACTGGTCAAGAAGGTCCGCAACACACCCGGCATTCAGCGTGCCCTGGAGTTCCACGCCCGCGGCCAGATCGTGGAGGGCCGTCGCGAGTGGTACCACGTCAGCCGCCACTTCACCCGCGACGAAATGGTTGCCCAGGCTCGCTTGGGCTATGAGCTGCGTTGGTACTTCCCGGCCATCCGCACGATCAGCCAGGCGCAATACTGGGACGACCTGGACATCCGTTTCCCGATGGCCCATCGCGACACCCTGGTGCGCGAAGCCAAAGTCCGCGGCCTGCATTCGAGTTGGGTATTCGCCATCACCCGCCAAGAGAGCGCATTCATGGAGGATGCGCGCTCGCCGGTGGGCGCCAGCGGCCTGATGCAGCTTATGCCGGCCACCGCCAAAGAAACCGCCCGCAAGTTCAGCATCCCGCTGGCATCACCGGCGCAGGTGCTGAACCCGGACAAGAATATCCAGCTGGGTGCGGCCTACCTGAGCCAGGTGCACGGCCAGTTCAACGGCAACCGGGTGCTGGCCTCGGCGGCCTACAACGCCGGGCCCGGGCGCGTTCGGCAGTGGCTGAAAGGCGCCAAACACCTGAGCTTCGATGTGTGGGTGGAATCGATCCCGTTCGACGAAACGCGCCAATATGTGCAGAACGTGCTGTCGTATTCGGTGATCTACGGGCAGAAGCTGAATTCGCCGCAGCCGCTGGTGGATTGGCATGAGCGGTATTTCGATGACATGTAAGGCCTGCTGAACCTGAACCGGCCCTATCGCCGGCAAGCCAGCGATAGGGCCGGTTCAGGCGGCACATTCACTCCAGAACTTCCACCTGCATTCCTGTTTCAAGCCACCCGCTGCCATCCACTGCCAGGTTCTGGCCAAACAGTACATCCCCCTCCTTCTCGCGAAAGGTCTTGAGCGTGACCATCGGCTCGCGGTCCGCACTGCGCTCCCCGGTTGCCGGGTCTATCGTGGTAAAGATGCACCGCACACTGGGCTTGAGCACGCGAAATTCCAGGTTGCCGATGCGGATTCGCTTCCAGCCATCCTCGGCAAATGGTTCAGCCCCCCGCACCACCAGGTTGGGTCGAAAGCGCAACATTTCCATGGGCCGGCCAATACGCCGGTTGAGCTCGTCCAGCGAGCCCTGCCCGATAAGCAGCAAGGGGAAACCGTCGGGAAACGCCGCCCGATCACTGTTGAAGCCATAACCATTGGGCAGGTAACGTGCGCGCTGCTCCGGGCAATACACCAGGCGCACGGGCTTGCCCAGCAACGCGGTCAACCAGGCGGCTGCCGCGTCGCCGGCATCCGGCACCCGCAGGGTGTCGCGCCAGATCGTCACGCCGCGCAGGGCCTCATCGGTAGCGGGCACGGGCACCCGCAACGGCACCCGCCCGGGCGCCTGCAGCAACAACCGGCCCTCGTCGTCGTCGCACGCCTGGAGCTGGCCAAGGTGCGGCCAGGCCCGCTGGGTCAGGAAGCGTCCATTTTCTTCCTCGACCACCATCCAGCGGCGGTCGCCTTGCAACCCCAGCAAACCCACCCGTGAAGCCTGCAGGCTTTGCGCCTGCCCCGACTTCACCGGGTATCGATACAACTCACTGAGAAACATCCCTGCAGCCTCGCATCATGCCAAACACCAAGCTTATACCTGGCCGGGCCAACGTTCACGCAGTGGCGGTATCCAGCAGCAGGCGTTGCTTGACCACATCGACCAGGCGGTCGGGCTGGAACTTGGACAGGAAGTTGTCGCACCCCACCTTCTTCACCATGGATTCATTGAAGCTGCCTGACAGTGAGGTATGCAGCACCACATAGAGCTGGCGCAGCCGCGCATCAATGCGGATCTCGGTGGTCAGCCGGTAGCCGTCCATTTCCGGCATTTCGGCGTCGGTAAACACCATCAGCAGCTTCTCGCACACGTCCTCACCCGCATCGGCCCAGCCCTTGAGCATGCGCAGCGCCTTCAGGCCATCGCTGGCCACATGCAGCTTCATGCCCAGCTGGGACAGGGTGTCACGCAACTGCGCCAGGGCCACACTGGAGTCGTCCACCAGCAGCACCTCGCGGCCACGGGCACGGGCCAGCACCGGGTCGGCGAGTTTATCGCCAGAGACCCGGGCGTTGTACGGCACGATCTCGGCCAGCACCTTCTCAACGTCGATCACCTCCACCAGCTTTTCATCGACCTTGGTGATGGCAGTCAGGTAGTGCTGGCGCCCGGCGCTGGCAGGCGGCGGCATGATCGACTCCCAGTTCATGTTGACGATGCGGTCGACACCGCCCACCAGGAAGGCCTGAACCGAACGGTTGTACTCGGTGACGATGATGGTGCTGTCCGGCCCCGGCTGCAGCGGGCGCATGCCGATCGCCTGGGACAGGTCGATCACCGGCAGGGTCTGGCCACGCAGGTTGACCACCCCGCAGACGAAGGCGTGGCGCTGGGGCATCAGGGTGAGCTTGGGCATTTGCAGCACCTCCTGCACCTTGAACACGTTGATCGCGAACAACTGGCGGCCGGCCAGGCGAAACATCAGAATTTCCAGGCGGTTCTCACCCACCAGTTGCGTGCGTTGGTCTACTGTGTCGAGAATGCCAGCCATTGGAAAACCCCCAGGCTTGAGTCAAAAAAGTGAAAACATCCACCCTGTATCGGCGGCTTCACGTGCACCTTGACCCTTGCGGGAAAATGCCGTGAAGGCAATTGATATCACTTTACCATCATGCTTTACTGCGGGCATTCCATGGGAATTCAGCGGGTGCTACAAAAGTTCCCCACCTTAGCCCGGCATCAGGGAAACCCTTAGCTGCAATCGGGTGTAACCTGATGTTCGCGATATCCTTTAGCCATTAATGTGACGCCATTCTCAATGCATGAATGGAGTCAGGCTTTTGCTAGCTATCGTTTCGGCGTGCCCGCCCCCTGCGCCTGCACCACGCGCGGGGACCTGATCATGGACACTGCCTTATCGTTCGATGAAGCCCTGCAGAATTACCTGCTGGATGCACAGATATTGCTGACCCAGGCTCAGGAATGCCTGCAGCATCTGGAACTGATCGACAATGATCCGGATGCCTGCCGCTGCCTGGACAGTACCCTCGATAACCTTGCCCGGCAGGCCACGCGCCTGGGCCTGCGTGAAGTCGCCCATTACACCAACGCCCTGCAACAGTTGCTCGCCCCCGCCTGTCACCGCGGTCGCCTGCAACGTGAAGCCCTGCCCGCGCTAGAGGCCTGCCTTACCTTGCTGGCCTGGCAACTGGAACTGGTCGATGCCCGTACCGGGCGGCTGAACCTGGACATCGGCGAACAACTGGTGTTGCTGAAAAACCTGGCCAAGGTCGTGCAGCAACCCATCGCGCCGTCCTGTGCTTCCTGCGACGAGCAAGGCAGCGTGTGCCTGCACTCGCACACCACTGTGGCAGCCGGCACACGCCCCGGCCGGTCGAATCCACCGTATTAACCAGACACAAAAGGCAACTAAGCCTGCTCGTTCAGGCCCCGCCAAGATCAAACTTGAATAGTTCTAAAAATGCTCGGGGGCGACGTTGAATGATTACCGCACGAGTTAAGCGACAAGTGCATAGTGCGCGATCAAAGGGTGGCACTTTGCTACCCGCCAAATGCCCCACCCGCAGGCGTTTCAAGGCGTTACCCAGCCGCGACCGATACAGTGCGAAGTGGTAATATGCGCCCCCACAAACGCTTGCAACCTGAATAAAGGTTGAACGATCACGTGTCAGAAAAGAAATCGAAAGTACTGCGCCAAAGCCTCTGAGCAGCATTGTGCAAGGCCTCCATCAGCAATACTTCAGTGGCTTCCCTACCTATGCTCCCACGCTTGAAGACTTCTTTGCGTTGCTGGTCCCGCGTTGCCCTGCTGCCTTGGGCCACGGCCGCGCTATGCGTGGCCTCGCTGGTCGCCAATCTGGTGCTCTACTTTACCCAGCAGGCAATCCCGGCCAGCCTGCTGGCTCTGCAACTGGCCGCTACGCTGGCCACTGTCGCCTATCTGGCCCTGGGCGCAAGGTCGATCAGCCTGCGCCCGGCGGAACTGGCCGAGCGTATGCTCAAGGTCCAGGAAGACGAGCGCCAGCACTTAAGCCGCGAACTGCATGACGACATCGGTCAGATGCTGACCGCTGCCAAGCTGCAACTGCAGTGGTTGCAACGGCGCATGCCAGACGAACTGCAGAGCCACTGCAACACCCTGCGCAGCACACTGGATGACACCTTGGGCAACGTGCGCGACGTGTCCGCACTGCTCAACCCTCGGCAATTGGCCAGTCTTGGCCTTGAAGCCAGCCTGCGCGCGCACCTGGTGCGCACCCTGGCCAACAGCGACGTGCACTGGAGCCTGGCGTGCAACCAACGCCTGGGCGGCATCGACGAGGCAGTGGCCATGGCGGTGTTTCGCATTACCCAGGAAGCGGTGACCAACATGCTGCGCCACGCCCAGGCAGGCAACCTGATCATCCAGCTGCAGCGCACCCCAGAGGGGCTGGCGTTGTCGATTCAGGACGATGGCTGTGGGTTCGTCCCGACGCGGCACCCCGCCGCAGCTGGCCAGCGTGGCCTGGCCGGCATGCAGGAGCGGGTCACCGCATTGCAGGGTAGCCTCGACATCACCAGCCAGCGCGGCCTTGGCACGCGTATCGAGGCAGTGTTCCCTTGGCCTGCGCGTACTCAGCAACGTGCCGGGAGTACGAACACCCATGATCTGTAGACTTTTGCTGGTAGACGACCACTCGCTGATCCGCGCCGGTGTGCGCGCACTGGTCTGCGACATTCCTGGGTATGACGTCATCGGGGAAGCAGACGACGGCAGCCAACTGCTCGACAACGTGCGCGCGCTGGCGCCCGACATCGTCTTGCTGGACATCTCCATGCGTTCGACCAGCGGCCTGGATGCACTCACCCAACTGCGGGCAAGCGGCAGTCCGTGCAAGGTACTGATCCTGTCGATGCACACTGACCCGGACCTGATCATGCGAGCTCTGGAAAGCGGCGCCCACGGCTACCTGCTCAAAGACACCAGTGCCACCGAGCTGGAACAAGCCCTTGGTGCGGTACGCAACGGCGAACGCTACCTAAGCCCGGCCATCGCCCATACGGTCATCAACCAGGCCCTACGGCACACCAAGAATGGCAAGCAAGCTGCTGGCGAGCGGCACAACCTCACTGCTCGCCAACTGGAAATCCTGCGCCTGATCGTACGCGGCAAGGCCACTCGGGAAATCGCCACTGGCCTGGGCCTGTCGATCAAGACCGTCGAAACCCACCGCTCGCAAATCATGAAGCGCCTGCAGATTCATGACGTGGCCGGGCTTGTGCTGTTCGCCGTACGCGAGAAAATCATCAGCCTGAATGACTAAGCAATGGCGACCCGGCCGGCAGGTGCAGGCGTAACGCGGCAGGCCTGGCCTGGAAGCGTAGGTTGTCGGCCTGCAAAGGCTCGCCGTCAAGGTTCATGTCCAGCCCTTGGGCACTCTTGATCTCGACCCAAGGTAACCTGGCCCGAACGAACAGGCCGTCACCCGCCAGCAGGTCACGCAGCGCCCCAACCACCTCTTGTGGCGCTGGCAGGATGGCGATGTCGAGCAAGCCGTCGTTCACCACCGCGTCGGGGCATAGCACTTGACCGCCCCCAGCCTGACGACCATTACCGATACCCAGTGCCAGCAAGCTCCCCTGCCAATGGAAGTCAGGCCCCTGCAGCTCAACAGAAGCGGCCTGCAATTCGCTGAAACGTGACAAGCCAGTGAACAGGTAGGCCGCAGCACCCAGCACTTTTTTCAGGTCTTCGGAGGTGTTGGCGGTGACCTGGCTACCAAACCCGCCCGTGGCCATGTTGAGGAACAACTGGTCGCCGGCCTGGCCCAGGTCAATGGCCTGCGCGGGCGCATTCAGCAGCGCCAGTGCCGCAGCGGGCTCCAAGGGTATGCCGGCGGCTTTGGCGAAATCGTTGGCCGTGCCCAGCGGCAACAACGCCAGGCTGGCTTCGGCGCCCGCCAGCCCCATGGCCTCGGCCACATCCCGCAAAGTGCCATCCCCACCGCCAGCGACGATATGGCTGTAGCCAGCCGTCAGCGCCTCGCCGACCAGGCGCTGCGCGTCACCTGCCTCCCAGGTGACCCGCACATCCAGCACCCAGCCTGTATCACGCAGATCCAGCACGGCGCTGCGCAGCTCTTCATTCATCGCCTGCTTGCCGTGCAGAATCAGCATTGCCTTGCGCCCTTGCATCGCGCGTCTCCGAGAAATTGACCGACCCAGATCTCGACCACACACGGCCGCGGATCGTTGCATGCCCACAAAAAAATACCGAAGCGTGCGTGGTCTTTTTCCCACACCCGACAATGCGCGCTATGCTCAGAAAATGAACATTTGACAAGTTTTTGACCTAGGCAAACAACGCCCCCTGGCAAGTCAGTCTTTTGACGCTTGTGTGTGGGGCTCCGAACCCTAGCCATGGACGCGCCCCGGCAGTGGTACTCAGCACACTGGCGATGGGCGCGTCTTTACATCCGCGGCCTTTAGCGAGGATTCCGGGTCATGCGCATTCTCTGGACACTGCCCTATCTACCCTGGCCAACCACCAGTGGCAGCAAGACCCGGCAATACCACCTGATACGCGCACTGGCGCAGAAGGGCCATCGCATTACCCTGTTGGCGCAGTCAAAAATACCCCTGAGCGACGCAGCCCGCGAAGCCTTGGAGCCACTGCTCGAACGCCTGATCGTAATACCCCGTCGGCCATTGCACAGCCCGTTGAACCTGCTGGCTTCGCCAATCATCGACTACCCCATGCGGGCCATCATCAACGGCCTTTCGCCTTGTCTGCGGCACCGTTTCGAGCAATTGCTGGACGAACCCTGGGACGTGATCCAGATCGAGCACAGCTACAGTTTTCAACCCTTCGAAAAAGCGCTGCAGGCCCGCGGGCTGCCCTACATGCTAAGCGAACACACGCTGGAGTCGGTGATGGGTGGGGCCTGCCACGACCGGCTGCCCTTGTGGCTGCGTCCTCTCAACGCCTTCGACCGCTGGCGCTACCGCCGCTGGGAACACAGGGTGCTCCGCCAGCCCACCGAACTGGTGGCAGTCAGCGCCCACGATGCCGAGCTGATCGCGCAGATCAGCGGACGGCCGGTAAACGTAGTGGTCAATGGGGTTGACTGTGATTTCTACCAGCACGTGGAACCCGCGCTACACAGCCAGCGCCTGTTGTTCGTCGGCAACTTCGAATATGGCGCCAACCTGGAGGCCATCGAGTGGGCGCTGGAGGACATCATGCCGCAGGTGTGGATGAGCAACCCGGCAGTGCGCCTGGCAATAGCCGGGCACGCCCTGCCGGCTAGCTGGAAACTGCACTGGAACGACCCGCGCATCGAATGGTTCGGCTACCGCCCTGACCTGCGTGAGTTGCAAAAACGTTCGGCACTGTTCTTCGCGCCGCTGCGCTATGCCGGCGGCTCCAAGGTAAAAATCCTCGAGGCCATGGCAGCAGGCCTGCCGGTAATCACAACCGGCAAAGGCGTATCGGGCCTGAGCGCAAACAATGGTGAGCACTACCTGGGCAGTGATGACGGCGACCAGCTGGCCCTGCTGATCACCCAACTGCTCAACCAGCCCTGGCGCATGAGCCAGTTGAGCGCTGCCGGGCGCCAGTTGGCCCGCCAGCGTCATGACTGGAGCGTAGCCGCACAGCAGCTGGAGAATGTGCACATGCGCCTGACCCAGGCAGCACCGTCAGAGGCCGCCCCACTGGGCAGTGCCTGGCTGGGCCGCTCAGCCAAGTAGCTCGCTGAAGGGAATGAACGGCACGCTGTCACCCTGTTTCAGTGTGCTGCCCTCACGCACTTCCACCAGCCCCTCGGCCCACGCCGCGCTACGCAGCACCCCGGAGCTCTGGTTCTTGTAGATACGCACCTGGCCGTGCTCGATGCGTGCACGCAGGTACTCGCGCCGGGTGCCAGGCTTGGGCCAGTCAAAGCCTGCCGGCATATCGAAGCGCAGCGGCGTGACATCCGGCACACCCTGGCGGCGCAACAGGTAAGGCCGGGTTAGCAGGCCAAAGGTGACCAAGGTCGAGGCCGGGTTACCCGGCAGGCCGATCACCGGTACGCCCTGGAAGTGGCCGAAGGTCAGTGGCTTGCCCGGCTTGATCGCCAGCTTCCACAAGGCCAGTTCGCCGGCTTCGCGCAGCGCCGCGCCCAGGTAGTCGGCCTCGCCCACCGAAACACCACCGGTAGACAAGATCAAATCAACGTCGCCCAGCGAAGCCAGGCATGCGCGGGTCAGCGCCAGGTCATCCGGCAGGATGCCTGCATCCACAACATCGCAGCCCAGCCGCTGCAGCCAGCTGACCAGCAGCCGACGATTGCTGTTGTAGATTTGCCCCGGCCCCAAGGGCAGACCAGGCTCGACCAGTTCGTCTCCCGTGGACAGCACCGCCACCCGCACCTTGCGCACCACGTCCAGGCGGCCGTGACCCAGCGTCGCCGCCAAGCCCAGTTCGATCGGCCCCAGCCGGGTACCGGCGCTCATCACCTGCTCGCCCTTGCGGGTTTCCTGGCCTTGGGGGCGAATGTTCTGATCAGCCTGCAAAGGTGCGAGAAAGCGCACCCGACCGCCGTCGACCACTTCGGTGTTTTCCTGCATTTCGACGCAGTCGGCACCTTCGGGCACAGGCGCCCCGGTGAAAATGCGCGCACAGGTGCCTGGCTGCAGCGGCTGCGGCGCATGGCCGGCGAAGATCCGCTGGCTGACCGGCAGAGGCTCGCCTTGCCAGTCGGCCTTGCGCAAGGCATAGCCGTCCATGGCACTGTTCGGCCAGGGCGGCAGGTCGAGCGAGGCCACCAGGTCGGTGGCCAGTACGCGGCCCTCGGCCTCGGCCAACGGCAGGTTCTCGATGTCACGGATTGGCGCCGTTTCGGCCAGCGCCAGCAGTTGCCCCAGGGCTTGCTCCACCGGCATCAGCGGCCGGGCCTGGCTGACCTCAGCCACGGCTGTCACAGGCCGCTGCCTGCTTCAGGTGCGCCACGAAGTTGCAGGGGCGATGGCGTGCATCGAGCTGCTCGGCCAGGATGCCATCCCAGCCCGTGCGCACCGCATTGGTAGAGCCCGGCAGGCAGCAGACCAACGTGCCGTTGGCCAGCCCGGCCAAGGCGCGCGATTGCACGGTGGAGGTGCCAATATCGGCCACGGAGATCTGCCGGAACAGCTCGCCAAAGCCATCGACCTGCTTGTCCAGCAGGCAGGCCACCGCCTCGGGCGTGCTGTCACGGCCGGTAAAGCCAGTACCGCCCGTAATCAGCACCACTTGCACGCTGTCATCGGCAATCCAGGTGGCGACCTGGGCGCGAATCTTGTACAGGTCGTCCTTGAGCAGCACACGCTCGGCCAGGTGGTGGCCCGCGGCGCTCAGGCGGTCGACGAACAGCTGGCCAGAGGTGTCGGTGTCGAAGGTACGGGTGTCGCTGACCGTCAGCACGGCGATGTTCAGCGCCACGAAGGGGGTATCTGCCTTGGCTTTCATGGGTGTCCGTCACAACAGGATGAGATGGCCGCAGTTATATCACAGCGTACCTTTTCCGGCGTTGCGCCCATCAGCCTTGCCCTGGATCAAGAGGACAGATTTGTCGCTATGCTGCACTTGCAGTGAACTTGCACTAAAGTCCTGCGTCATAAATGTCATCTAGCACCATCGCACTTGGAGAAACACGATGATCAAACGGACCCTACCCGCCTTCCTGCTCGCTCTGGGCCTGGGCGCCCTCGCTGGCTGCTCGACCCCTACCGTCATCACCCTGAACGATGGCCGGGAGATCCAGGCAACCGACAAACCGTCCTTTGACGAAGACTCCGGTTTCTACGAATTCGAGCAGCTCGACGGTAAGCGCACGCGCCTGAACAAGGACCAGATCCGCACCGTCAAAGAGCTGTGAAAAACACCTTTTTTTGCCAATGGCCCTTTAAACAACAAGGGCTTGCGGGCAAAAAACGGATGCAGTAGGATTTTGTTCATCGGAGTGTAGCGCAGCCAGGTAGCGCGTCTCGTTCGGGACGAGAAGGCCGCAGGTTCGAATCCTGTCTCTCCGACCAGATCCTTTCAAAAAGCCCGCCTTGCGCGGGCTTTTTGTTGCGCTGAAATTGTCAGGCGCTCAGGCGCGAGGTCACTTCACCCAGTTGCCCCGACAACCCATGCAGGCGTTGCCCCGCCTGCTCGGTGTACTGCACAGACGCCTGGTTGGCCGTGGCAATACGGGTGATTTCGATGAGGTTGCGCGAGATGTCTTCGGCCACGCTGGTCTGTTCTTCGGCCGCCGTGGCGATCTGCCGGTTCATGTCGCGGATCGCCTCTACCGCGAGGGTGATGCGCTGCAACATCTGCCCGGCCTGCTGCACCTGCTCGGCCCCCTCTTCGCTTCGCTGCTGGCCGCTTTCGATGGCCTTCACCGCTTCCACCGCGCCCGACTGCACCGCTTCGATGATCTGATGGATCTCGGCAATCGAGGCTGCCGTGCGCTGGGCCAGGCTGCGCACCTCATCGGCCACTACCGCAAAGCCCCGCCCGGCCTCACCAGCGCGGGCCGCTTCGATCGCCGCGTTGAGCGCCAGCAGGTTGGTCTGCTCGGCAATACCGCGGATCACTTCCAGTACTTTGCCGATACGGGTGCTGTCATGCTCCAGGTCGCGGATCACCGCTGCGGTACCGGCGATTTCGCGGTTGACCACGCCAATGATGTCGATAGTCTGCTGCATGACCTGCTCACCGGCCTGGGCACTGTGGTCGGCGTCATCCGCCGCACGGGCAGCTTCTGCAGCATGGCGGGCAACTTCCTGAGCGGTGGCAGACATCTCGTGCATGGCCGTGGCCACCTGGTCGGTACGCTGGAACTGGTCATGGGTGCCGCGGGCCATGTCGCCGGCAATGCTGCGCAACTGGCCGCTGGCACCTTCCAGCTCCTGGGCATTGTCCTTCAGCCGGCCGACGGTGTCGGCGAGGAAGTCGCGCAGGGTATTGGCGGCCCGCGCCAGGCGCCCCAGTTCATCCTCCCGGCGGCTGTCCACCCGGGCGGCAAAACGGCCCTGGCTCAGCTGCGCAACATACTCGATCAGCTGGCGGATCGGCTCGATCAGGCTGCGGTTCACCAGCCACAGGCTGAGCAGCCCCACCGTCACCGCCGAGGCCAGCATCACCAGCAGGCCCAGCCATACCGTGCGCTCGGCGCTGGCGCTGATACTGGCCGCGCGCTGGCGGGCATCGGCACGCAATTGCTCGACCAGTTCGCTCATCTGCTCACTGGCTGCGCGATCCACGCCCTTGACCGCCCGATCGCCGGCGACCGGGTCGCCACCCGCGGCGACGAAGGCCTGACGGCCCTGCGCATAGGCCTGGCCCAACTGTCGGTGGCTATCACGCAATTGCTGCAACGGCGCCTTGAGCCTGGCGTCGCTGCTGTCGATCAATTGCCCGAGCAGTTGCTGCACCTGTTGCTCGCGCGCCTGAAACTGCTGCCAGTACTTGTCCAGCTCAGCCGGCTGACGCCCGCGCAGCAGCACGTTCTTCCATTCCTGCACCTGGATCTTGAACTGCAGGTTGGCTTCGTCAATCAGTTGCGAGGCCCGAAGCGGCCCGTCGACCAACTCAGCATAACCGCGCACGCTGGACGACAAAAACTGGAAACACACCAGTGCGATCAGCAGCATCGCCACCAGGCTACCGCCAAGCAGCGAGAGAATTTGCACTCTGAGGGATTTACGCAACATCGTGGATCTCGAAACCGGAAGGAAAGGAATGGCGCGCATCCGCAACACCAGGTAAGACATTCCATGTCCTTGTTGGCAGGCCAAAAAAAAGCTGCCATCAAGCAATGGCAGCCAGGTCGAGCACTTACGCAACAGTTGAGCCAGATACTCTCAGGCAATTGCTACAAAATTGTTACAAGCTTACGACGCGTTAGCCGCTTGTGAATTGCAAGGCCGCCAGCCGCGCATACAGTGGGCTTTCCTCGATCAACTGGCGGTGGGTGCCCACCGCCACCACCCGCCCCTTGTCGATGACCGCGATGCGCTCGGCGTGCTGCACCGTGGCCAGGCGATGGGCGATCACCAGCGTGGTACGCCCGGCCATCAGGCTGGGCAATGCCTGCTGGATCAGGTGCTCGCTCTGCGCATCGAGCGCGCTGGTGGCCTCATCCAGCAACAGGATCGGTGCATCGACCAGCAACGCACGGGCAATCGCCAGGCGCTGGCGCTGGCCACCGGAAAGGCCGATGCCGCCCTCGCCCAAGGGCGTCTGGTAGCCTTGCGGCAGCTGCCGGATAAATTCGTCGGCATAGGCGCCATGCGCCGCTGCTTCGACCTCCGCCAGGGTCGCCTCGGGCCGGCCATAACGGATATTGGCCTCCACCGTGCCACGAAACAGTGAGGGGTTTTGCGCCACCAGGGCAAACTGCCGTCGCAATTGGTCGGGATCCAGCTCGGTAACCGGCAGCCCATCGAGCAGGATGCACCCTTGCTGGGGGTCGTAGAAGCGCAGCAACAAATCGAACAGGGTCGACTTGCCCGCCCCCGAAGGGCCAACCAAGGCCACGGTCTGCCCAGGCTCGATGACCAGGCTCAGGCCATCGACAGCCGCCACCGAGGGCCGTGACGGGTAAGCGAATACCAACTGCTGCAGCTCGATATGTCCGCTGGCCCGCTGCTGCGGTAGCGCCTGCGCCACGGTGGGTGGCAGGATCGCGCTGCGCGCCGCCAACAGTTCGGCGATACGCTCGGCCGCACCCGCCGCACGTTGCAGCTCGCCGATCACCTCACTCAGGGTGCCGAACGCGCTACCGACGATCAGGCTGTAGAACACAAAAGCCGCCAGCTCGCCTGCGGAAATACGCCCGGCAATTACATCCATGCCGCCGACCCACAGCATCACCCCCACCGCCCCCAACACCAGCACGATCACCAAGGTAATCAGCCAGGCACGCTGGGCAATCCGCTTGCGGGCGACGCCAAATGCGGCTTCGACCGTGTCGGCGAAACGCTCGCGGTCATGTGCCTGGTGGTTGTAGGCCTGTACTGTCTTGATCTGCCCCAAGGTCTCGGCCACGTAGCTGCCCACATCGGCCACCCGGTCCAGGCTCTGGCGCGACAGGCTGCGCACCCGCCGGCCGAACAACAGGATCGGTGCCAGCACCAGCGGCAGGGCCACCACCACGATGCTGGTGAGCTTGGGGTTGGTGATGAACAGCAGCACCACACCGCCAATGACCATTAGCGCGTTACGCAGGAACATCGACAACGAGGAGCCGATGACCGATTGCAGCAAGGTGGTGTCGGAGGTCAGTCGCGACTGGATCTCGGAGCTGCGGTTGTCTTCAAAAAAACCGGGGTGCAGGCCGATCAGGTGGTCGAACACGGCACGGCGGATATCGGCCACGCAGCGCTCGCCAATCCACGACACCAGGTAGAAACGACTGAAGGTGCCCACTGCCAGGGCCAGCACAAGCAGCAGGAACAGCCCGATGGTCTGGTTGAGTTGGTGCGCGGAGCGGGTCATGAAGCCCTGGTCTACCAGCAGGCGGATGCCCTGGCCCATGGACAGGGTGATGGCGGCAGTGACCACCAGGGCCAACAAGGCCAGTAGCACCTGGCGGCGGTACGGACGGACGAACTGCCAAGCCAGGCGCAAGGCACGGCGTTGGCGAGGAGAAACCGATTCTGGCATGGCAGCGACCACAATGGCGGGGAAACCGCAGACTATCATTCATCCGGGTCGATGGAGTGTACGCAGGTTGCTATAACGCATTGGTCTAAACAGATCATGGAGCTTTCACAGGGTTTCTGTTGGACTGTTGCTGCCGTGACACAGAAGCTGTCACAGGCCAGTCACGGCGCAGGGCTACCCTGACCTTGAACCTGAAGAGGAGACAGTGCATGAGCTTGCAGCATGGCAATGACAACCAGAAGCCCCAGACCATCCCGCAATCACAGGCGTGCGGTTCGATCATCGACGGCAAGGGGCGCGAAGTGCCTATCACCGAGCAGATGATCCAGCAGGCCTGCAAGGCTCTGGAAGAAAGCCGGGTCGAGCGCGTACGCAAAGGTTAATCGGCGGATTTTTTGCAACCCGGCGCATGCGCCGGGTTTTTATTGCCTGACAGCCGGTGTACGCCGCGCCTACAGGGGACTGCAAAAACCTGGGGAATTGCCAACTTGTCAGACCAACTCAGCCCCCAAGGCACTGACCAGCTGCGCCAACTGCGGCGACTCCCCACGCAAGCGCACCGCCAGCCCTTCGATCTCGCGCCGAGGCGGGTACTGTTTGCGCAACTGGTCGAACGCCGCACGCTGCTGCTGCGGGTCATCACTCAGGCTGCGACGGAAGTCGGCATCGTCGCGTCGTGGGTCGTACACGGCGCGGCACAGGGTCGCCAATGCCCAAGCCGGGTCAGTGCTGGCATCCAGCTCGATCTGCGCCAGCGGCGGTCGGGGCAGCAAGTCTGCCAGCTGCACCTGCTCATGCACCCCCAGGAAACGGCACAGCGCCTGGTAGATCTGCGCCGTGCCACGCTGGCGGCCGTCGAGGCTGTAGCCGGCAATGTGCGGCGAGGCCAAGGTGCACAGGTCGGCCAATTGCAGGTCGACCTGTGGCTCGCCCTCCCACACATCCAGCACCGCATGCACATCTTCACGGTCCAGCAGCAGCTCGCGCAAGGCGGCGTTGTCCACCACCGGGCCTCGGCTGGCATTGATCAGCCAGGCACCCGGGCGCAACTGCGCGAGCTGCGCCTGGCCCAACAGGTGCCAGGTCGGGTGCTCGCCACCGCGCTGCAACGGGGTATGCAGGCTGATCACATCGCACTGTTGCACAATGGTTTCCAGGCTAACGTAGTTGCCGCCCTCGGCGGCCTGGCGCAACGGGTCGCACACCAGCACCTTCCACCCCAGGCCGTGCAGCACCCGCACCAGGCGGCCACCCACCTCACCCGCACCCACTACCCCGTACACGCGTTCGGGCAGTGCTGCTCCATCCAGCTCGGCCAGGGTCAGCAGGCTGCCTAGCACGTAATCGACCACACCGCGGGCATTGCAGCCCGGCGCACTGCTCCAGCGAATGCCGGCTTGGGCAAAGTAGTCCAGGTCCAGGTGATCGGTGCCGATGGTGCAGGTGCCGACAAACCGTACACGGCTGCCTTCGAGCAACTGGCGGTCGACCTTGGTTACCGAGCGCACCAGCAGGATATCGGCGTCCTTGACGCTGGCGGCATCGAGGCTTCGGCCGGGGTAACGGCGGATTTCACCGAAACCCTGGAAGAAGGCATCGAGCAGCGGGATGTTCTCGTCGGCAACTATCAGCATGGCGCTCTCCTGTCTGGGGAACGCAGTGTAGGCGCAACGTCGGGCGTGTTCCAGAGCGCTTCAGTCGGCTTTCTTGCGGATCCAGTACAAGAAAGTACCGGCGTCCTCTTGCTGTTGCAGCAGTTCGTGGCCGAGGAAGTTGCAGAACTTGGGAATGTCGCGGCGGGTCGACGGGTCGGTGGCGATGACCTTCAGCAGGCCGCCAGCGGCCAGGCCACGCACGTGCTGGTGCAGCATCATCACCGGTTCCGGGCAGTTCAGGCCGGTTGCATCGAGGATGGCGTCGGGGGTGAAATCGGTCATGGGGGGCTCCGAAAATGATCGCCATTGTCGCGCATAGCGCGACGCGGTCCAAGCACCGCTTGAGAAATGCCCAGCTGCGC
>NZ_JBNRIK010000015.1:39618-39743 GCF_053557975.1 Pseudomonas sp. XP2 | reverse complement strand
AAATGATCGCCATTGTCGCGCATAGCGCGACGCGGTCCAAGCACCGCTTGAGAAATGCCCAGCTGCGCCCCCCCCCGGCCCAGCTCTTGATCTTGATCTTGATCTTGATCTTGATCTTGATCTTG
>NZ_JBNRIK010000015.1:39302-39608 GCF_053557975.1 Pseudomonas sp. XP2 | reverse complement strand
CGGGCATGGATGCCCGTCAAGCGCTGGGCCCCAGGATGGGGCCTGCAGCGCGGTCCTCCCGGGAGCAAGCCCGGAGTGAGGGAACCCCGGAGCGAAGCGCAGGGGCCGGATGATGGGAGCGCAGCGTTTTTTGGTTACTTTTTGTCGCGTTTGACAAAAAGTGACTCGCCGTAAGGGCGAAAAGGTGAGTCAGCGTCGCCATCGCAAATGGACTGTTCGCTGAACCAAAACAGCCAGATCCGCTTTTCGCTTCTTGCGATGTGGGCCTTAGCACAGTGTAGACATTCGTTCGCACAGGTGGCGCCA
>NZ_JBNRIK010000015.1:34497-39292 GCF_053557975.1 Pseudomonas sp. XP2 | reverse complement strand
CGGAGCGCAGCGTTTTTTGGTTACTTTTTGTCGCGTCTGACAAAAAGTGACTCGCCGTAAGGGCGAAAAGGTGAGTCAGCGTCACCATCGCAAACGGACTGTTCGATGCACCAAAACAGCCATATCCGCTTTTTAGCTTCTTGCGAGGTGGGCCTCAACACAGTGTAGACATTCGTTCGCGCAGGTGGCGCTGAGTCACCTTTCCGCCCTTCCGGCGGGTTACTTTGGTCTTGGCCAAAGTAACCAAAGCCGTCCGCTCCCATCATCCGGCCCCTGCGCTTCGCTCCGGGGTCCCCTCGCTCCGGGCTTGCTCCCGGGAGGACCGCGCTGCAGGCCCCATCCTGGGGCCCAGCGCTTGACGGGCATCCATGCCCGTCACCTCCCTTCGCAAGCCCTGCGCTCGGCCTCCTGAAGTCGCAACCTGCGTCGCCTGGACTACCGCGCGCTTAGAAGCAAAAACCGAAGCAAGAGCTAGAACAAGAGCTACAGCTGGAGCGCGAACAGCGCGCTGGGCTCAGCGCGGCTTCAGATCGAGCCGGCGCAGGTGGCAAGTCACTTCCTCACGGTCGTGATACAGCTGCTTGCAGGCAATCGACACCCTGATCTTGCGCGCCTTGAACGTCGCCTCCATGCGGTCGAGCAGCCGGCGCACTTCGGCATAGCGCTGCTTCATCGGCAGTTTCAGGTTGACCACCGCCTCGCGGCACAACCCCTCCCCCAGCCAGGTTTCGATCAGCGAGGTGGTGCGCGCCGGCTTCTCGACGATGTCGCACACCATCCAGTCAACCGGCTGCTTGGGCTGCCAGGTAAAACCATCAGCCATCAGGTGCTGGACCAGGCCAGTGTCCATCAGGCTTTCGGCCATCGGGCCGTTGTCGATGGCGGTCACCAGCATGCCCCGGCGCACCAACTGGTAAGTCCAGCCACCTGGCGAGGCGCCCAGGTCAACGCCGGTCATGTCATCCCCCAGGCGCTGGTCCCATTGCTCGCGCGGGATGAACTGGTGCCACGCTTCCTCCAGCTTGAGGGTCGAGCGGCTGGGCGCCTCGCGAGGGAATTTCAGGCGCGCAATACCCATGGGCCACAGCGCACTGTTGTTGACCGGGGCAACACCGGCAAACACCCGCCGGCCGCTGATGAAGGTGAGCAGCAGGCGTGGGCGGCTGGCATCGTCAACCAGGCGGCCGGCCTTTTCCAGTGCTTTGCGCAGCGGCACTTCGAACTTGCGGCAGAACGTAGACAATTCCTTGCCGTCGTTACTGTCCAGCACTTCCAGCCACAGGCTGCCAAACACCGGCAGTTCGGCCAACTGCGCCAGCAGCACACTGATACGGTCACTTTCCGGCAGCTCGACATAACCGCCCCGGGCCCACTGCCGCGGGAAAATCAGCTCGCTGAAACGCAGTGCCCCCATCAGCCGCTCGGCACCGCCTTCTTCGGTACAGACAAACTCGGCGCTGGCAATGTGCGGCTTGCCTTTGGCGTAGCCCGCAATGCCAAGGCGGGCAGCATGTTCGCTGATTTCGGCGCACACCTCGCCCTCGAAACCAGGCCGGCAATGCATGAACAGGGTATTCATCTCTCACTCCACTACGGCTGGCGCGCAACAGGCGCCGGCAGGGCGGCGATGATAAAGGAAGTTCGGAACCTGCGACACGCCCCGCCGGTCCAGAAAAGGGTCAGGGGCCGCAAAGCGGTCTAACCTGACCACTCAGCCAGGTCCGTACCGTGCGGATCGACACAGAGCGGTGACACCGGCAGACCTTTAATATTTGCCGGGCACCGGCGCAGAAGGAGTTGGCAATGCCCTCGCTCGATAGCCTGAACACCCTCAAGCCCCTCCAGGTCGGGGACCAGACCTACCATTATTTCAGCCTTACCGAGGCCGCCCGCCAGTTGGGTGACCTGCAACGCTTGCCCATGTCGCTGAAAGTGCTGCTGGAAAACCTGCTGCGCTGGGAGGACGGCCATACCGTCACCGGCGACGACTTGCGCGCCCTCGCCCAGTGGCTGAGCGAGCGGCGTTCTGATCGCGAGATCCAGTACCGCCCGGCGCGGGTGCTGATGCAGGACTTCACCGGTGTGCCAGCCGTGGTCGACCTGGCCGCCATGCGCGCGGCAATGGCCAAGGCCGGCGGCGACCCCCAGCGGATCAACCCGTTGTCACCGGTGGACCTGGTGATCGACCACTCGGTAATGGTCGACCATTACGGCACGCCGCAGGCCTTCCACGAGAACGTGGACATCGAAATGCAGCGCAATGGCGAGCGCTATGCTTTCTTGCGCTGGGGGCAGAGCGCCTTCGACAACTTCCGCGTAGTGCCGCCGGGCACCGGCATCTGCCACCAGGTCAACCTTGAATACCTGGGCCGTACGGTTTGGACCCGTGAAGCCGATGGCCGCACTTACGCCTTCCCCGACACCCTTGTCGGTACCGACTCGCACACCACCATGATCAATGGCCTGGGCGTGCTCGGCTGGGGTGTCGGTGGCATCGAAGCCGAGGCGGCCATGCTCGGCCAACCCGTGTCGATGCTGATCCCCGAGGTAATCGGCTTCAAACTGACCGGCAAGCTGCGCGAAGGTATTACCGCCACCGACCTGGTACTGACGGTGACGCAGATGCTGCGCAAGAAGGGTGTGGTGGGCAAGTTCGTCGAATTTTATGGCGACGGCCTGGCCGAGCTGCCCTTGGCTGACCGTGCGACCATCGCCAATATGGCGCCCGAATATGGCGCCACCTGCGGTTTCTTCCCGGTTGACCAGGTGACGCTGGACTATCTGCGCCTGTCGGGCCGCCCCGAAGCGACAGTGCAACTGGTCGAGCAGTACTGCAAGGCCCAAGGCCTGTGGCGCCTGCCGGGGCAGGAGCCGCTGTTCAGCGACAGCCTGGCACTGGACATGCACGAGGTCGAAGCAAGCCTGGCCGGGCCGAAACGGCCACAGGACCGCGTGGCGCTGGGCCAGGTCAGTCAGGCCTTTGACCATTTCATCGAACTGCAGCCCAAGCCACTGGCAAAAGAAGTCGGCCGCCTGGAAAGCGAGGGCGGGGGCGGCGTAGCGGTGGGCAACGCCGACCAGGCTGGCGAGATCGATTACAGCCATGCAGGCCAGACTCACACCCTGCGCGATGGCGCCGTGGTAATTGCGGCGATCACCTCGTGCACCAACACCTCCAACCCCAGCGTGATGATGGCTGCCGGGCTGGTGGCCAAAAAGGCCGTGGAAAAAGGCCTGCAACGCAAACCCTGGGTCAAGAGTTCCCTGGCACCAGGCTCCAAGGTTGTCACGGACTATTTCAAGGCCGCCGGGCTCACCCCCTACCTTGAGCAACTGGGCTTCGACCTGGTCGGCTATGGCTGCACCACCTGCATCGGCAACTCGGGCCCGCTGGACGAAGCGATCGAGAAAGCCATCGGCAGCGCCGACCTTACCGTAGCCTCGGTGCTGTCGGGCAACCGCAACTTCGAAGGCCGCGTGCACCCACTGGTCAAAACCAACTGGCTGGCTTCGCCACCGTTGGTAGTGGCTTACGCACTGGCCGGCAGCGTTCGCCTTGACCTGACTCGCGACCCGCTGGGCACCGGCAAGGACGGGCAACCGGTGTACCTGCACGATATCTGGCCCAGCCAGCAGGAAATTGCTGCGGCCGTGGCCAAGGTCGATACCGCGATGTTCCACAAGGAATACGCCGAAGTGTTTGCCGGCGATGCGCAGTGGCAGGCCATCGAGGTGCCACAGGCTGCCACCTATGTGTGGCAGGCCGACTCAACCTACATTCAGCACCCGCCGTTCTTCGACGATATCGCCGGGCCGCCGCCACAAATCGCCGACATCCAAGGCGCCCGGGTGCTGGCGCTGCTGGGCGACTCGGTGACCACCGACCACATCTCCCCTGCCGGCAACATCAAGGCCGACAGCCCTGCCGGGCGCTACCTGCGTGAAAAGGGCGTGGAACCGCGCGATTTCAACTCATACGGTTCGCGGCGCGGCAACCATGAAGTCATGATGCGCGGCACCTTCGCCAACATCCGTATCCGCAACGAAATGCTGGGCGGGGAAGAAGGCGGCAATACCTTGCACGTGCCTACTGGCGAAAAGCTGTCGATCTACGACGCGGCCATGCGCTACCAGCAGGAAGGCACCCCACTGGTGGTAATCGCCGGCCAGGAATACGGCACCGGCTCGAGCCGCGACTGGGCGGCCAAGGGTACAAACCTGCTGGGCATCAAAGCGGTGCTGGCGGAGAGTTTCGAGCGCATTCACCGCTCCAACCTGGTGGGCATGGGCGTGCTGCCGCTGCAGTTCAAGGCCGGCCACGACCGCAAGCAACTGGTGCTGACCGGCAAGGAGCGGATCGATGTGCTGGGCTTGAACGGTGCACAGATCCGCCCGGGCATGAGCCTGCCGTTGCGCATTACCCGCGAAGACGGGCAGCAGGAACAGATCGAAGTGTTGTGCCGGATCGATACCTTGAATGAGGTGGAGTACTTCAAGGCCGGCGGAATCCTGCACTATGTGTTGCGACAGATGATCGCTGGCTGAGGCTGGGAGGTTCGGCTGCAGATTTGCGGCGCTCCCGAGACCGAGCGCCGCCCGCGCGGCGCATCGCGAGCTGGCGCTCGCTCCTACGTTTGTTTCGGGCCAGTTATGCCTGTGGCAGGCGCGCGCGACCGCCTTGTTTGTACGACTCGATATCGAGCCATGCGCCAAGGCGTTCGCGCGCAAATCGCACAGGAAAAATTGGCCCGAAACAAACGTAGGAGCGAGCGCCAGCTCGCGATGCGCCGCGCGG
>NZ_JBNRIK010000015.1:19341-34487 GCF_053557975.1 Pseudomonas sp. XP2 | reverse complement strand
GCTCCCGGGAGGACCGCGCTGCAGGCCCCATCCTGGGGCCCAGCGCTTGACGGGCATCCATGCCCGTCACCTCCCTGCGCAAGCCCTGCGCTCGGCCTCCTGAAGTCGCAATCTGCGTCGCTTGAACCATCGCGCGCTTAGAAGCAGAAGCAAAAGCAGAAACAAGAGCGTGAGCGCGAGCGAGCGCTGGGCATCGTGGCAATGCCCGGGCGAACCCTGCGCGCGCTGCGCGGTCTGCATGTGCTGAGCGTAGCTTCATACCTTCGCAGGTGGGTTTGCCCCCGCGCTTGTGTCATCATGCTCCGACCGCCGGTGAGTCCTCCTAAAGCCTTCTATGAACAAACCATACGCATTGCTGCTTGCCTTCGCCCTGCTCCAGGGCTGCCAGAACCTGGCCCCGCAAAAGGCCGAGCCTCCCATCGCCGAAGCCGGCAAGGGCGAGGCGGAAAAGCCCGTGGTGTATGGCTCGTTCAAGCAGGACACGCTGTACAGCCTGCTGGTCGCGGAACTGGCTGGCCAGCGCAACCGCTTCGATATCGCCTTGGCCAACTACACCGACCAGGCAGCAAAAACCCAGGACCCCGGGGTTTCCGAGCGTGCCTACCGCATTGCCGAATACCTCGGCGCCGACGAGCCGGCGCTGGATAACGCGCTGGTCTGGGCCCGCAATGACCCGCAGAACCTCGACGCCCAGCGCGCCGCCGCCATCCAGCTAGCCCGCGCCGGCCGTTATGACGACGCCATGGCCTACATGGAAAAAGTGCTGCAGGGCCAAGGCGACACTCACTTCGACTTCCTCGCCTTGTCAGCCGCCGAAACCGACCAGAGCACCCGCGACGGCTTGCTGCAAAGCTTCGAGCGCCTGCTGGTGAAATACCCCGACAACGGCCAGCTGATATTCGGCAAGGCACTGCTGCTGAACCAGGACGGCAAGGCTGAAGAGGCGCTGGAGCTACTCGAATCGCACCCGACGCAAAACGGCGAAATTGCCCCGATCCTGCTGCGCGCCCGCCTGCTTCAGGCCCTGGACCGTGGCCCCGAGGCCCTGCCGCTGCTGCGCGGCGCGATCCGCGACAACCCGGATGACAAGCGCCTGCGCCTGACCTATGCCCGCACCCTGGTCGAACAGGACCGCATCGGCGATGCCAAGGGCGAGTTCCTCAGCCTGGTCCAGCAATACCCCGACGATGACGAGCTGCGTTACTCACTGGCCCTGGTGTGCCTGGAAAACAAAGACTGGGATGAAGCCGAAGGCTACCTGCAGGAGCTGGTCGAGCGCGACAGCAACGTCGACGCCGCACACCTGAACCTGGGCCGCATCCGCGAAGAACGCCACGACCCCGCTGGCGCCCTGCGCGAGTACGCCCTGGTCGGCCCTGGCCCCGATTACCTGCCGGCGCAGCTGCGCCAGGCCGACATCCTGATTGCCAACGGCCGCGGCACCGAGGCTTCACGCCTGCTCGCCGAGGCCCGCGAAGCCCAGCCGGACTACGCCATCCAGCTGTTCCTGATCGAATCGGAAAGTTACAGCAACAACAACAAGGACGCCCAGGCCAGCCAGGTGCTGCAGCAAGCCATCCAGCGCTACCCGGACGACCTCAACCTGCTGTACACGCGCGCCATGCTGGCCGAAAAGCGCGACGACCTTGGCCAACTGGAAAAGGACCTGCGCGCCATCATCGCCCGCGAGCCGGAAAATGCCATGGCCTTGAACGCCCTGGGCTACACCCTGGCCGACCGTACCACCCGCTACACCGAAGCCAAGGCGCTGATTGACAAGGCCCACCAGCTGACCCCGGACGACCCGGCGGTACTCGACAGCCTGGGCTGGGTCAATTACCGTCTGGGCAACCTCGACGAGGCTGAAACCTACCTGCGCCAAGCCTTTGCCAACTTCCCCGACCACGAAGTGGCCGCCCACCTGGGCGAAGTGCTGTGGGCTAATGGCAAGCGCCGCGAAGCCCGCCAGGTATGGGCCAAGGGCTTCGAAGCCCAGGCCGACAGCCCCATCCTGCGCAAAACCCTTTTGCGCCTGACCGGATCCGAGACCCTTTAACGCCATGTTCCTGCGCCATTGCATCACCTTCACCCTGATCGCCCTGCTGGCTGGCTGTGCCGGCTTCGGTAGCCGCGAGGCCCTGCAAGGGCACGGCGACCCGCAGCAGTGGCGCGCCCATAAAGCGCAGTTGAGCAGCCTTGATGGCTGGCAGATCAACGGCAAAGTCGGCATCCGCGCGCCGCGCGATTCAGGTAGCGGCACGCTCTTCTGGCTGCAGCGCCAGGACTATTACGACATTCGCCTGGCTGGCCCACTCGGCCGTGGTGCCGCACGACTGACCGGCCGCCCCGGTGGCGTTGTGCTCGAAGTGGCCAACCAGGGCCGCTTCGAGGCCACCAGCCCGGAAGCCCTGCTGGAAGAGCAGCTCGGCTGGCAGCTGCCAGTATCGCACCTGGTGTGGTGGGTCCGCGGCCTGCCCGCCCCCGACAGCAAGAGCAAGCTGACTCTGGACGGCGACAGCCGCCTGGCCAGCCTTGACCAGGATGGCTGGCAGGTGCAGTACCTGAGCTACACCGAACAGAATGGCTATTGGTTGCCCGAGCGCCTGAAACTGCACGGCAAGAATCTGGACGTGACCCTGGTGGTCAAGGACTGGCAGCCACGCCAGCTGGGGCACTGATTTCATGCACACGCTGACCCTGCCCGCCCCGGCCAAGCTCAACCTGTGGCTGCACATCATCGGACGTCGCGCGGATGGCTATCACGAGCTGGAAACCGTATTCCAGTTTCTCGACCATGGCGACGAACTGAGTTTCGCCGTACGTGACGATGGCGTGATCCGCCTGCACAGCGAGATCGAGGCAGTACCGCACGACAGCAACCTGATCGTGCGTGCTGCGCGCAAGCTGCAGGAACAGTCCGGCAGCCCATTGGGTGCCGATATCTGGCTGACCAAAGTGCTGCCCATGGGTGGCGGCATCGGCGGCGGCAGCTCGGACGCCGCAACCACCCTGCTGGCCCTCGCCCACCTGTGGCAACTGGACTGGGACGAAGACCGCCTGGCCGCACTGGGCCTGAGCCTGGGTGCCGACGTACCGGTATTCGTGCGCGGCCATGCGGCGTTCGCCCAGGGTGTGGGCGAA
Source organism: Pseudomonas sp. XP2 (assembly GCF_053557975.1). Classification (NCBI taxonomy): domain Bacteria; kingdom Pseudomonadati; phylum Pseudomonadota; class Gammaproteobacteria; order Pseudomonadales; family Pseudomonadaceae; genus Pseudomonas; species Pseudomonas sp. XP2. The sequence goes on along the minus strand of NZ_JBNRIK010000015.1, from coordinate 31,346 downwards.
CAGTTGACCCCGGTTGACCCTGAAGAGCCTTGGTATGTCGTGCTGGTGCCGCAAGTGTCTGTCAGCACAGTAGAAATTTTTTCACATCCGCAGTTGACACGTGATTCCCTCCCCCTTAATATGCGCCCCGTTCCCGAGGGAAACAGTCGAAATGACTGCCAACCGGTGGTAGAGCAGAGTTACCCAGAAGTTCGCAATGCGTTGAATTCACTGGGTAAATTCACTGAGGCTCGACTAACCGGCACTGGAAGTTGTGTGTTTGGGGCCTTCCCAAGCAAAGCCGAAGCTGATAAAGTTCTGGCCCTTCTTTCAGCGACCCAAACAGGGTTTGTGGCGAAAGGAAGCAATATTTCGATGTTGCATCGCAAGCTGCAAAGTCTGGTCAAGAAGTCGAGCGCATAAGCGTTCGCAGCAACAGATACAGGGGCGTCGCCAAGCGGTAAGGCAGCAGGTTTTGATCCTGCCATGCGTTGGTTCGAATCCAGCCGCCCCTGCCATTTTCCTTATACTCATCCAGGTATACCCTCAGCCTTCAGGTACTGCGCGTGTCCAAGATGATGGTCTTTACGGGGAACGCTAACCCCGATCTGGCTCGGCGTGTCGTACGTCAGCTGCATATCCCTCTCGGTGACGTCTCTGTCGGTAAGTTCTCCGACGGCGAAATCAGCACTGAGATCAATGAAAATGTTCGCGGTAAAGACGTTTTCATTATTCAGCCGACTTGTGCCCCGACCAACGATAACCTGATGGAACTGGTAGTGATGGCCGACGCCTTCCGCCGTTCCTCAGCATCCCGAATCACCGCCGTGATTCCTTACTTCGGATATGCCCGCCAGGACCGCCGTCCGCGTTCGGCACGTGTAGCCATCAGCGCCAAAGTTGTCGCTGACATGCTCACTGTCGTGGGTATCGACCGTGTTCTCACCGTCGACCTGCACGCTGACCAGATCCAAGGCTTCTTCGATATCCCCGTCGACAACATCTACGGCTCGCCCGTACTGGTAGACGATATCGAAGACCAGCGTTTCGAGAACCTGATGATCGTCTCCCCGGACATTGGTGGTGTCGTGCGTGCACGTGCAGTCGCCAAGTCCCTGGGTGTCGACCTGGGTATCATCGACAAACGCCGCGAAAAGGCTAACCACTCCGAGGTTATGCACATCATCGGCGACGTCGAAGGGCGCACCTGCATCCTGGTAGACGACATGGTCGACACCGCCGGCACCCTGTGCCACGCGGCCAAAGCCCTGAAAGAACACGGCGCTGCCAAGGTTTACGCCTACTGCACGCACCCTGTCCTGTCGGGCCGCGCGATCGAGAACATCGAGAAGTCGGTACTGGACGAGCTGGTGGTGACCAACACCGTTCCGCTGTCCGCCGCTGCTCAAGCCTGTGACCGTATCCGCCAGCTGGATATCGCACCGGTTGTCGCTGAAGCGGTACGCCGCATCAGCAATGAAGAATCGATCAGCGCGATGTTCCGCTAAGCGGAACGCGTGTTGATGTGAAGCGCCCCGCCCCAACATGTGTTGGGGCGGGGCTTTTTTGCCATCCCCGTTGGCGCTGGTCGCAAACGCTCTCGGGGGGCTATTTTGGAGAAACAAAATGACTGATTTTATCCTGAACGCCCAAGCGCGTACTGACCTGGGGAAAGGTGCGAGCCGCCGCCTGCGTCATGCGCTGAGCATCCCTGCCGTTGTCTACGGTGGTGACAAAGAAGCTCAATCCCTGACCATCCTGGCCAAGGAAATCACCAAGCTGTTCGAAGACGAAGCTGCCTTCAGCCACGTGATCGAGCTGAACGTTGACGGCGTCAAGCAAAACGTCATCGTCAAGGCCATGCAGCGTCACCCGGCCAAGCAGTTCATCATGCACGCTGACTTCATCCGCGTCGTTGCTGGCCAGAAGCTGACCGCTGTTGTTCCAGTGCACTTCATCAACGAAGAAGCACCGGTCAAGAAAGGCGGCGAGATCTCGCACGTTGAATCGCAGATCGAAGTTTCCTGCGAAGCCAAAGACCTGCCTGAGTTCATCGAAGTTGACCTGGCCAACGCTGAAATCGGCACCATCATCCACCTGTCGGACCTGAAAGCTCCGAAAGGCGTAGAGTTCGTAGCTCTGGCCCACGGTGATGACAAAGCTGTTGCCAACGTTCACGCTCCACGCGTTGCTCCAGAAGCAGAAGGCGCTGCCGAGTAATCCACTCGCACGCCGGCGTTGATCGGGTTACAGTGCCGCGCGCACTGTGACCCACCAACTCCAAGGAAGAGCCCCTGACGTGACCGCCATCCAGTTGATCGTTGGCCTGGGTAACCCCGGCCCCGAATACGAACAGACCCGGCATAACGCAGGGGCTCTTTTCGTTGAACGCATTGCCAGCGCCCAGCGTGTATCGCTGACTGCTGACAAAAAATATTTCGGCCTGACGGCTAAGTTCAGCCATCAGGGCAACGACGTTCGTTTGTTGATCCCCACCACCTACATGAACCGCAGCGGCCAGGCCGTGGCGGCCTTGGCCAATTTCTTCCGCATCAAGCCGGAAGCAATCCTGGTGGCGCACGACGAACTCGACCTGCCTCCGGGCGTTGCCAAGCTCAAGCGCGGCGGCGGCCATGGTGGGCATAACGGCCTGCGCGACATCATCGCGCAGCTCGGCAACCAGAACGACTTCCACCGCCTGCGGCTTGGCATTGGCCACCCGGGTGACGCCAAACTGGTATCCAACTTCGTCCTGGGCCGCGCGCCGCGCGCCGAGCAGGAGAAGCTCGACGCCAGCATCGATTTTGCCCTCGGCGTGCTGCCGGACGTGCTTGCCGGCGACTTTGCCAAGGCGATGCGCGAGCTGCACAGCCAGAAGGCCTGATTCCTTTAGAGAGGGGAATACCCATGGGTTTCAATTGCGGCATCGTCGGCCTGCCCAACGTCGGCAAGTCCACCCTGTTCAACGCCCTGACCAAGTCTGGCATCGCGGCGGAGAACTTCCCTTTCTGCACCATCGAGCCAAACAGCGGCATCGTGCCGATGCCCGATGCTCGTCTGGCTGCGCTGGCTGAAATCGTCAAGCCAAACCGCATCCTGCCGACCACCATGGAATTCGTCGATATCGCCGGCCTGGTTGCCGGTGCCTCGAAAGGCGAAGGCCTGGGCAACAAGTTCCTCGCCAACATCCGCGAGACCGACGCCATTGCCCACGTGGTGCGCTGCTTCGAAGACGAAAACGTGATCCACGTTTCCAACAGCGTCGACCCCAAGCGTGACATCGAGATCATCGACCTCGAACTGATCTTCGCCGACCTCGACAGCTGCGAAAAGCAACTGCAGAAAGTAGCCCGCAACGCCAAGGGCGGCGACAAGGAAGCCTTGGCGCAAAAGGCCATTCTGGAAAAGCTGATCCCGCACTTCACCGAAGGCAAGCCTGCACGCAGCCTGATGAAGAACATGGCTGACGACGAAAAAGCCGTCATCCGTGGCTTCCACCTGCTGACCAGCAAGCCGGTGATGTACATCGCCAACGTCGCCGAAGACGGCTTCGACAACAACCCGCACCTGGACGTGGTCAAGGCCATTGCCGAGGAAGAAGGCGCGGTCGTTGTACCGGTGTGCAACAAGATCGAAGCAGAAATCGCCGAGCTGGACGACGGCGAAGAGAAGGACATGTTCCTCGAGGCCCTGGGCCTGGAAGAGCCTGGCCTGAACCGCGTGATACGCGCCGGTTACGAGCTGCTGAACCTGCAGACCTACTTCACTGCCGGCGTGCAGGAAGTACGTGCCTGGACCGTACGCGTCGGCGCCACTGCACCACAGGCTGCTGGTGTTATCCACACCGACTTCGAAAAAGGTTTCATCCGCGCTGAGGTGGTGGCCTATGACGACTTCATCCAGTTCAAGGGTGAGAGCGGTGCGAAGGAAGCCGGCAAGTGGCGCCTGGAAGGCAAGGATTACATCGTCAAGGATGGCGACGTGATGCACTTCCGCTTCAACGTCTGATTCAGCAGACGTTCACAGCGTCTCAAGAGACGACCCAGCCCTGAAACAGACGAAATGTCTGTTCAGGACGGGTCACTCAACACGAAGAAGCCGCGCACCTGCGCGGCTTCTTCGTTTCTACGGGCATAGCATCTAAGCTGAAGCTCAGCACCCTCCTCCCCTGAGCCCGCACCATGCCCGAACCAACGCGCTTCGACTGGCAACGCTGGCTACCCGGCCTGGTGACCCTGCTCCACTATCAACGCGCCTGGTTAGCCAAGGACATCGCCGCCGGCCTGGTGCTGACCACCATGCTGGTACCGGTGGGCATTGCCTACGCCGAAGCGTCCGGCGTACCCGGAATCTACGGCCTGTACGCCACCATCATCCCGTTGCTGGTCTACGCCCTGTTCGGCCCCAGCCGAATCCTGGTGCTGGGCCCGGATTCGGCGCTGGCCGCGCCGATCCTGGCGGTGGTGGTGCAGCACGCCGCCAGCGACCCACAGCGGGCAATCGCCATCGCCAGCATGATGGCGCTGATCGCCGGGGCGTTCTGCGTGATTGCCGGGCTGCTGCGCCTGGGCTTCATCACCGAGTTGCTGTCCAAGCCGATCCGCTATGGCTACATGAACCGCATGCAACAGTGGGAGTTCTGGCTGTCGTTCACCTGCTTCGTCGGTGTGGCGGTGTTTGGGGCCATTCCCGGTATCTGCATTGCGGTGGCAATCGCGGTGATCGAGTTTCTGTGGGACGGCTGGCGGCCACACCATGCAGTGCTGGGCCGGGTGGATGGCACCCGGGGCTACCACGATGTGCAGCGTTATCCACAGGCTCGACGTATTCCGGGGCTGGTGCTGCTGCGTTGGGATGCGCCGCTGTTCTTTGCCAATGCCGAGCAGTTCCAAAGTACCGTGATGGCGGCCGTGGACGAGTCGCCGACGCCGGTGCAGCGGCTGATAATAGCGGCGGAGCCAGTGACCAGTATCGACATCACCTCGGCAGACATGCTGGCCGAACTGGACCGGGCACTGGAGGCTCGAGGGGTGGAATTGCAGTTTGCCGAGATGAAGGACCCGGTGAAGGACAAGATGCGGCGGTTCGAGTTGTTTCAGCATATGGGGGAGACGGCCTTTCACCCCACGGTGGGTGCCGCTGTGGATGCTTATCTGGAAGAAAGTGGGGTTGATTGGCAGCCTTAGGTTCCTTGTACTGGCTGCTTCGCGGATTCCCCCCCCTCCGAAAAACTCACGCCGACTCCGAAGGCGGTCCCACCACCGTCGCCTGCAGCAGGCTGCCGTCCTGTGGCATGAGCGCTAACCCTCGCAGCGCCCCACAGGGAGGGGTTCAAAAGCGTTCTTCGACGACCTTGAACGGGTAGGCCACGGCCTTGTACTTGCCGACCTTGCCGCGTTTGGGCAGCTTCACCACCCGGTCACGGGTGATGTCCTTGTACGGAATACGGCTGAGCAAATGGCTGATGATGTTCAGGCGGGCACGACGTTTGTCGTCCGAGTGCGCCATGAACCACGGCGCCCAGGCTGTATCCGAGGCCTGGAACATGTCGTCCCGTGCTTGGGTGTAGTCATCCCAACGGGTATACGATTTAAGGTCCATGGGCGAAAGCTTCCACAGCTTGCGACCATCGTTGATGCGATCCTCCAGGCGGCGGGTCTGCTCCTCGGCGCTGACCTCGAGCCAGTACTTGATGAGGATGATGCCCGACTCGACCATGACCTTTTCGAACACGGGCACCCCGGCGAGAAACTTGTCGACAAGGTTGCCGGAGCAAAAGCCCATGACCCGCTCAACCCCCGCACGGTTGTACCAGCTGCGATCGAAGATCACCACCTCGCCCGCGGCGGGCAAATGCCCCACGTAGCGCTGCAGGAACATCTGGGTTTTTTCCCGATCGGTCGGTGCCGGCAGCGCCACCACGCGAAACACCCGCGGGCTGACCCGCTCGGTAATGGCCTTGATGGTGCCGCCCTTGCCGGCGCCATCACGGCCTTCGAAGACAATGCATACCTTCAGCCCCTTGGCCACCACCCACTCCTGCAGCTTTACCAGCTCTACATGCAGATGCTTGAGCGCTTTTTCGTAGGCCTTGCCGCCCAGTTTTTCTGGCTGTTGCTGGGTGGATTTCTTCCTGGACGGCTTCGACATGACACTCTCCTGAGGGCGAATGAAGAGTCAGTATGGTCGATTCATACCGGTTTGCCGCTTCGCTTGCAGGTTGAGGGGGGCTGCGGTGCAGCCCCGAGGAGGCGCTACTTGGCCAGCTTGTTGTAACTGGTCATCAGGTTGCGGTAGTCCGGTATATGGTTGGAGAACAGGGTACCCAAGCCCTCGACGTCGTTGCGCCAGTCGCGGTGCAGCTCGCAAGCCACGCCGAACCAGGTCATCAGCTGCGCCCCGGCAGCCTCCATGCGCCGCCACGCCGAGTCACGGGTCAGTTCGTTGAAGGTGCCAGAGGCGTCGGTGACGACGAACACCTCAAACCCCTCCTCCAGCGCCGACAGGGCCGGGAAGGCCACGCACACTTCAGTGACCACACCGGCAATCAGCAGCTGCTTCTTGCCGGTGGCTTTTACGGCTTTGACAAAGTCTTCGTTGTCCCAGGCATTGATGTTGCCGGGGCGCGCAATGTAGGGGGCGTCGGGGAACTGCTCTTTCAGTTCCGGCACCAGCGGGCCATTGGGGCCGGTCTCGAAGCTGGTGGTAAGGATGGTCGGCAGCTTGAAGTACTTGGCCAGATCGGCCAGGGCCAGTACGTTGTTCTTGAAGCGGTCGGGGTCGATGTCCCTTACCAGCGAGAGCAGGCCGGCCTGGTGGTCGACCAGCAGTACGGCGGCGTTGTTCTTGTCCAGACGCTTGTATTGGAAGGTCACGGTGAACTCCTTGCTTCAGCGGGTTGGGAGTATCAGCGTAGGCAAGGATGAACGGTGGGACAGACCGTCAGTCGGTTCGCCTGTTGTTGCCTGTACTGGCCTCATCGCCGGCAAGCCAGCGCCCACAGAGTGGCGCCCGGACAGAACCTGCGCCCCGCCATCACTTCACAAATTCCTGAACTGATTATTTGCCTTCAGCGATTTGTCCCCTCGCCAACCGCCACCAGAATCGCTTCACCATAATCACAAAAACCGTGAGGCCACTCCCGTGGACCAGACACTTCAGGTGCGCCAAGCCGCCGCCGACCTCGTTGCCGCGTTCGCCAGCAACGACACCGCCCGCTATTTCGCCTGTTTCAGCGAAGACGCGACGTTCCTTTTCCACACCTTGCCGCAACCGCTGCTGTCGCGCCGTGCCTACGAAGACCTCTGGGCCCAGTGGCAGGCCGAAGGGTTTGCAGTGCTCGCCTGCGAATCGGCCAATGCCCACGTGAGCCTGCAAGGCGATGTGGCGATCTTCATGCACGATGTGGCCACGCATATCCGCATCGCCGGTGAAGAACACCGCATGAGCGAGCGCGAGACTATCGTCTTCCGCCGCCAGGGTGACCAGTGGCTGGCCTGCCACGAGCACCTGTCGGTCGTCTCGCCGGCCTGATCACTTTTTTACGCGGCCCTGCCGCCCTGCCATCGCACCCACAAGAAGGCCCGCGCACTGCGCCGGCTACAACAACCGCGCTGGAGCATCACCATGAGCCACTCGACCGGTATCGAGACCAACGGCGTCGAACAGATCCCTGATGATCAACGCGACGCCTCCCCGCTGGACCTCTTCCGCCTGATCTTCGGCGGCGCCAATACCTTCGCCACCGCAGTGCTGGGCAGCTTCCCCGTGCTGTTCGGCCTGTCGTTCCAGGCGGGCGTTTGGGCCATTCTGCTCGGCGTTGGCGTGGGCGCCCTGATTCTTGCGCCGATGGGTTTGTTCGGCGCACTCAACGGTACCAACAACGCCGTGTCGTCGGGCGCGCACTTTGGTGTGCACGGGCGTATCGTCGGCTCGTTCCTGTCGCTGCTCACGGCCGTGGCGTTCTTCTCGCTGTCGGTGTGGAGCTCGGGCGACGCCCTGGTCGGCGGTGCCAAGCGCCTGGCCGGCCTGCCGGAAACCGACCTCACCCTGGGCCTGGCCTACGGCCTGTTCGCGGTGCTGGTGCTGGTGGTGTGCATCTTTGGCTTCCGCTTCATGCTGTGGGTGAACAAGATTGCCGTGTGGGCTTCAAGCCTGCTGTTCCTGCTGGGCATCGTGGCCTTTGCCGGGCCGTTCGATGCCGGCTACGCAGGCAGCGTCAACCTTGGCCAGGCAGGCTTCTGGGCGGCGTTCGTCGGTGCGGCGATCCTGGCCATGAGCAACCCGGTGTCGTTCGGCGCTTTCCTGGGCGACTGGTCGCGCTATATCCCGCGTGAAACACCCAAGGCGCGCATCATGCTGGCGGTGATAGCAGCCCAGGGCGCAACGCTGATTCCTTTCCTGTTCGGCCTTTGCACCGCCACCTTGGTAGCGACCCAGGCACCGGACTACATCGCCGCCAATAATTATGTGGGTGGCCTGTTGGCGGTGGCGCCAAGCTGGTTCTTCCTGCCGGTGTGCCTGATTGCGGTGATCGGCGGCATGTCCACCGGCACCACTGCGCTGTATGGCACCGGCCTGGACATGTCCAGCGTGTTCCCGCGCCTGCTCAGCCGCGCCGGCGCCACGCTGCTGATCGGTGTGCTGGCAATCGGCTTCATCTTTGTCGGCCGTTTCACTTTCAACCTGGTGCAAAGCGTGTCGACCTTCGCGGTACTCATCATCACCTGCACAAGCCCATGGATGGTGATCATGATCCTCGGCCTGATCACTCGCCGCGGCTTCTACCACGCCGATGACCTGCAGGTATTCACCCGCGGCCAGCGTGGTGGCCACTACTGGTTCCAGCATGGCTGGAACTGGCGCGGCATGGGGGCGTGGCTCCCCAGCGCGGCGGTCGGCCTGTGCTTCGTCAACCTGCCCGGGCAGTTCGTCGGCCCGCTGGGCGACCTGGCCGGCGGCATCGACCTGAGCCTGCCGGTCACCCTGGGGCTGGCTGGCGTGCTGTACCTGCTGCTGCTCAACCTGTTCCCTGAACCTGCGGGCGTGTATGGCCCCCAGGGCCCGCGCTGGGTGCGGTGCAAAAGCACCGCGCACACGCCTGTGACCACTGCCGAAATGGCCTGACTGGAAACCGACCATGACCAACTCCCACTACATCGCCGGCCGCTGGGTCGAAGGCCAAGGCAACGACTGCATCAGCGTCAATGACCCTGCGCTGGGGCAACCGTTCGCCGAGTTCATGGCTGCCAGCGTGGCCCAGGTCGACCAGGCCGTAGCCGCTGCCCGCAGCGCCCTGCCCGCCTGGAAAAGCACCAGCGCCAGCGAACGTGCAGCTTTCCTGCGCGGCTTTGCCGAGCAGCTCGGGCAGCGCCGTGAAGCGCTGATCGCCTTGCAGATGCGCAACAACGGCAAGCCCCGTCACGAGGCGGAAATCGACCTGGATGACGCCATCGCCACCTTCGGCTACTACGCCGAGCTCGCAGAGCAGTTGCCTGCGAAGCATCGCGACGTCCCGCTGGCCGCCCCAGGCTTCACTGCGCGCACCCGCCTGGAGCCGGTGGGTGTGGTCGGCCTGATCGTACCGTGGAACTTCCCGCTGGTGACCAGCGCCTGGAAGCTCGCTCCGGCCTTGGCTGCCGGGTGCACCGTGGTGCTCAAGCCATCGGAGGTCACCCCGCTGATCGAGCAGGCCTACGGCCAGATTGCCGACGCTCTGGGCCTGCCGGCGGGGGTGCTGAACATCGTCAACGGCAAGGCCGAGACCGGTGCCGCGCTGAGCAATCACAATGGCCTGGACAAACTGTCGTTCACCGGCAGCAACAGCGTCGGCAGCCAGGTGATGCGCAGTGCGTCGGCACAGTGCCGGCCGGTGACGCTGGAGCTGGGCGGCAAGTCGGCGATCGTGGTGTTTGACGATTGCGATGTCGACCAGGCGGTAGAGTGGATTGTCGCCGGCATCAGCTGGAACGCCGGGCAGATGTGTTCAGCCACGTCACGGCTGCTGGTGCAGAACGGTATTGCCGATGCGCTACTGCCACGCTTGCAGGCGGCACTGGAAAACCTGCGGGTTGGCAACCCGTTGACCGAAGAGGTCGACATGGGCCCGCTGACCAGCCAGGCCCAGTGGCTGAAGGTGGCCAGCTACTTTGCCACGGCGCGCGAAGAAGGCTTGCAGTGCCTGGCCGGTGGCAAGGCGCTTGACCGTGACGGCTGGTTCGTCAGCCCGACGCTGTATACCGACGTGCCGAAACACAGCCGCCTGTGGACCGAGGAAATCTTTGGCCCGGTGCTGTGCGCACGCCGGTTTGCCAGTGAAGAGCAGGCGATTACCGAGGCCAATGACAGCCGCTTCGGGCTGGTGGCGACCGTGTGCTCTGCCGATTTGGACCGCGCCGAGCGTGTGGCCGATGCGCTGGAGGTTGGCCATGTGTGGATCAACTCGGTGCAGGCGGTGTTCGTCGAAACCTCGTGGGGCGGTACCAAGGGTAGCGGCATCGGCCGTGAGCTGGGGCCTTGGGGGTTGTCGGCCTACCAATCGGTCAAGCATGTGACGCGTTGCCTCGGCTGATATCGCAAGGGGCCGCGTTGCCGCCCATTCGCGGGTAAACCCGTTCCCACAAGTACGGTGCTGTCCTTGAAAATTGCACTGAACCTGTGGGAGCGGGTTCACCCGCGAAGAGGCCGGTACAGGTAGAACAAAACTCCGCCCCGCGTGACTTTCTCCGCCCGCTGCAAAGTCCCACTTCCTGGTACCCCAACAATCACAACACCAGGCCGGACCACCCATGCACCCTCAACGCACCGCCTTGCACAACGAACTGCACGCCCGCCCGTCGCTGTACTTCGACGGCCCGGCGCATGTCTTCCACCTGGCCTTGCTCGGCGGTGATGCTGCCTGTGCAGCGCTGCTGCAACGCTGCTGCCCGGAGGCCCTGGACACCGCTGCCGCGCAAGGCATCACCTGCCTGGATGGCCACCCGTTCAAGTGGGAACGCCACACCGAGTTCTTCACCCTGACACTGGTGGTGCCGTGCGCTGCCACCGACACCGAATGGCGGCCCCTGCCTCCCGTGCTGGCCGAAGCCATCGCCCCGCAGGTGGCGCAGGTGATCAACGCCGTGCAGGTGCTGGTGCGTGACGAACAGGGGCTTGACCTGCCTCGCTATGGTTTCAAAGATCCGTGCGGCTCGTGCGTTGGCGGGGGCGATGCGGTGGTGTGGAGCGATTTCCGCCTGACCGAAGATGGTACCAACCGTTTCCTGTTCATCAACCGCCGCCTCAATGCCTACCGCCAGGGCCGCATGATCCGCCGTCTGCTGGAAATCGAGACGTACCGCATGATGGCCTCGCTGACCCTGGCCACGGCCAAGGCTCTGAGCCAAGAACTGGATACTTTCGACAAGACGTTGATCAGCCTCTCGGAGCGCAGTGCCGGGGGGGACGGCCATGACTCCAAAGGGTTACTGGACGCCATTGCCCACTTGTCACGCCAGGTGGTCAGCCACACGGTAAAAACCCGCCACCGCTTCGGCGCCACCCAGGCCTATGCGCAACTGGTGTTCGAACGCCTGGGCGAGCTGCGGGAAAGCCATGTAGGCGACTGCCAGCGCCTGGGGGTGTTCATCGAGCGTCGGTTCAAGCCGACTGTGCGCTATTGCGCGGCGACCGAGCAGCGGCTGGAGCAATTGGCGAAAAACGTGGCAAACCTGGGCGACCTGTTGCAGGCGCGTGTTCAGGTAGAAATGGAAGAACAGAACGCCGAGATCCTGCGCAGCCTCAATGCCCGGGCCGATGCCCAGGTGAAGATCCAGCGGGCGGTAGAGGGGCTGTCGATCATTGCCATCACCTACTACCTGCTGAATTTGTTCAAGCTGCTGTATGGCGGGCTGAATGTGCTGGGGTTGGGGCTGACGGCGCGGGATGGATTGCTGGCCATGGCGCCTCCGGTGCTGCTGGTATTGTTGGTGATTCTGCTGAGGATCAAGCAGGCCAAGCAGCATTGAATTCGGGGGCGCTATGCGCCA
>NZ_JBNRIK010000015.1:8347-19245 GCF_053557975.1 Pseudomonas sp. XP2 | reverse complement strand
GGGCTGCGCAGCAGCCCCCGCTCTTTACACCGACTCGTCAGCGGGGCGCGTACCCTCCTGCACCAGCACCATGCTCTGCGGCGAAGACAGCGGAATGCCTTCATCACGCAGCCGTCCAAGAATGGTGAACAGCAAGTCGCTACGGGTACCTGACACCTGCCGCGGCCCCGCCACGTATCCACTGACGCCAATCACCATGCCACTGGCGGTCAGGTCCTTGAACGACACCGAAGTGGCGGGCGCATCCAGAATCGCCTCATGCTCGTGGTACGCCGTCAACAACAGCTCGCGTACCCGGTTGGCGTCGGTCTCCAATGGCAGGGTCAAGGTAATGCCGACCACGCCCAGCGCATTGCCCATGGTCACGTTGCGCACGTTCTGCGAAATGAACTGGGAATTAGGCACGATCACCGTCGAGCGGTCGGACATCTGAATTTCGGTGGCGCGCACATTGATGCGGCGGATATCCCCCTCGACGCCCGCCAGGCTGACCCAGTCGCCCACCTTGACGGGGCGCTCGGTGAGCAGGATCAGGCCGGAGATGAAGTTCTGCACGATTTGCTGCAAGCCAAAACCGATACCCACCGACAGGGCACTGACCACCCAAGTCAGGCTGGTGAGGTTGATGCGCAGGGTCGACATTACCAGCATGGCCAGGAACAGGAAGCCCAGGTAGCCCACCAGGGTCACCAGCGAGGCACGCATGCCGGCGTCCATGTCGGTTTCCGGCAGCAGGCGGTCACTCAGCCAGCGCTTGACCACGCGAATGGCGAACAGGCCGCCGAAGAAGATCGCCAGGGCCAGCAGGATATCCTGCGGGACGATGTTGAGGTTGCCAAGCAGCTTGCCGCCGGTGCCGTCCCAGTCGCCCAGGCTCATCAGCAGCTCGCTGGGGCTGGTGCCCGACGGCATCAGCACCAGCAACAGCGCCAGGAACAGGATGACGGTACGGCCGATGCCGGCCAGGACAGTGCTGGCCTGTGCCTGGTGGCGAGGCGCCAGGCCCAGGGTCGAGGCCAGCGCCAGACCACCTGGCTGACGTGGCGACAGCAAGGTTTCGCACAGGTCACCGAAGAAGGTGGTCAGCAAGTAGGCACAGGTGACCACCAGGCTGACCCACAGCAATTTGGCGGTGAGGAAATAGGCGAGTGTCAGATAGCCGGTGAGCAGGGCCAGCAAGATCAGCGTCAGCCAGATCACCATCACGAACGGGATCAGCCCGGTCAGGCCAGTGGGGCGCTCCAGATCATGCTTGCGCAGGGTTCGGCGATAACCTAGCAATGCGCCGGCAAAGATAAGCGCCACCACCAGCGCGGTGAGGCCATTGACCGCCACAGTCAGTGCCAGGCTGGCGCCGATGACGCTGTTGATGCGCTCCATGGTCATCATGACCATCAGCGCCAACGCCAGTACCTTCGGGAACCAACCGAGCGCACTGGCCACTTCGTCATGGATCGGCGGCAGGCGCCAGGACGGGCGCTGCAGCATCAGCATGGCGCGGCCCAGGCCGGTGATGAAGGCGCTGAACACCACCAGGGTAAGGATGTGGTTGACCAGGCTTGCGATATCGGAGCCCAGCTGTGCGCTGCTCTCCAGGCCCCAGCGCAGCAGCGATACAGAGCCGGCAATGGTACCCAGGGTTGCCAGGCTGACGCCAAGCGCCAAGGCGCTGCGGCGCAAGCGGCCCTCGGGCAACCAGCCGACCATGGCACTGGCCAGCAGACGCTCGAGCACACGGCGCACCAAGGTCCAGACCAGAATCGCCGCCACCAGGCTGGTAATGAACAGCCAGCGGTTTTCGGCGCTGAGGGCACTGCCAATGGCATCGGCCGCCTCGCCGCGCAGGTCACGCACACGCGCCACGTCGTCCTGGGTAGGGCGGATGATGCTTTGCCAGAACGCCGGGCTTAATGGCGAAGCCGCACGGCTGGTGATTTGCGAATTGAACTGGCTACGGCGCAGGTTGACGATTTGCGTGGAAAGGTCGCGAGCCGACTGATTCAGCTTGGTGGCCTGATCCTGCTGGGCTACCAGCGCCTTTTTTTCGGCCTCCAGCGCTTTGCGCTGCTGCGTGAGGGTGGCGGCCTCGTCCGGCTGGGCCGGGCCGATGACCTTCAGCTTGTCCTCGAGTTTTTCCAGGTCGGCGGTGCGCTGGGTACTCAATGCATCAGCCTGGCGCTGAACCTGCATCGCCGCCAGGCGCAATTGCGACAGCAGGTCGTCGTTGGCCTCGCTGGTGACGCCCTGGCGGATCAGGTCCAGCCGGTCGCTCAGCTGTTCGATGCTGGCGTTTTCATCCAGCGCTGGCGCATCGGCAGCCACCAGATTGGACAATGGCGTGGCCGGGGCCGACCAGGCCGGGCTGGCAATGGCCAGCATCAGGGCCAACAGGACCATCAGGCCTGGGCAAAAACGGGCAAGGCTGACACGCCTCATCGAAGTATCCTCTTTACAACTCGATTTGGCGGGGGATTCTACGCGGCTTCAGGCTATCAGGAGAGTGCCGTCTCTCGCGTGAGCAGTTGCTGTCTGCGCTCGACACCCCAACGGTAGCCACTGATATCGCCGTCCCGACGCACCACCCGATGGCAAGGGATGGCCACGGCGATGTGGTTGGCCGCACAGGCCATGGCCACCGCGCGCACCGCTTTGGGCGCACCGATTCGTTCGGCAATGTCGGTGTAGCTGACCCGGCTGCCGGCCGGCACCTCGCGCAGGGCCTGCCACACCCGCTCCTGAAACGCCGTACCTTGCACATCCAGTGGCAACGCCAGGCCCAGTGCCGGGGCTTCGACAAAGCCCACCACTTCGGCGACCAACTGTTCGTAGGCACTGTCGCCGCCGATCAGGCGGGCCTTGGGGAACTGGTCCTGCAGGTCGTGCAACAGGGACTCGGGGTCGTCGCCCAGCAAAATCGCGCAAATGCCCTTCTCGCTCTGGGCCACCAGGATCGCCCCCAGCGAACACTGGCCGAGGGCGAAGTGGATGGTGGCCCCTGCGCCACCGGCGCGGTACTGGCGGGGGAGCATGCCCAGGCGCTGATCGGCGCTTTCGTAGAAGCGGCTGTTGGAGTTGAACCCGGCATCGTAGATGGCGTCGGTGACTGAACGCTGGCCATCTTCCAGGTGCTCACGCAGGCGCCGGGCACGGAAGGCAGTGGCATAGGCCTTGGGGGTAACGCCGGTTTCGGCCTTGAACAAGCGGTGCAGGTGGAAGGGGCTTACGGCCAGTTGCGCACTGAGCTGGTCGAGGCTGGGCGCAGGGTCGATGGTTTCGATCAGGCGGCAGGCGCGGGTGATCAGTTGGCTATGGCGGGCGGCGCTGGCCTTGCTGATACAACGTTTGCAGGCACGATAGCCCGCGGCTTCGGCAGCAGCCGGGGTGTCGTAGAATTCGACATTGGTGCGCTTGGCCATGCGAGATTTGCAGCCGGGGTGGCAGTACACGCCCGTGGTACGTACGGCGTAGACGAAGTGGCCTGTGGCGGTGGAGTCGCGGGACGCCACGGCTTGCCAGCGTTGGTCGGGGGTGGTGTAGAGATTCATGGGTTAGCATCCAGATAAGTTGTCGCCTGTACGGGCCTCTTCGCGGGTACGCCCGCTCCCACAGATCCTCTGCAGGGTTCGAGCCTTGCGCGGTCCCTGTGGGAGCGGGCATGCCCGCGAAGGGGCCCGTACAGGCGATGCAAAACTTCAGGCCCGCCACAGGTACCAGGCCGCCACGGTCCGAAACGGCCGCCAGCCGCCGCCCAGGGAGCGCATCTGCGCCGGTGTCGGCGCTTTGTCCAGGCCCTTTAGCCGTCGGTATCCCTCGCGAACGCCAAAATCGTCCACCGGCAGAATGTCCGAACGCTCCAGGCTATAAATCAGCAGCATCTCCACCGTCCATCGCCCTACCCCACGCAAGGCTACCAGGCGTTCGATCAGTGCTTCGTCGGCCATGGTCAATGCCTCTTCACGCGTTGGTACCAGGCCTTCCAGCCGCGCCTGGGCAATGCCCTGAATCGTCGCCAGCTTGCTCGCCGAAAAGCCGCAGGCACGCAGGATTTGCGGGCTGACCGTCAGCAATTGCTCTGCCGTCGGGAACGCACTCTCCGGGAACAACGCCAGCAACCGGCCAAGGATTGCTTCGGCAGCACGGGCATGCAGTTGCTGGTAGGCAATGGCCCGCACCAACGCCTCGTAAGGCTCCCGCCCCGGCGTGGCCTGGTGCAGGCAAGGCCCGGTCGCAGCAATGTGCCGCGACCAGTCCGGGTCGAGTGCTGCCAGGTATTCAGTGGCCTTGCGGTAGGCCTCGGGTGAAAGGTCGGCCAGTATCATGGCGCCTCCAACAGGTTGAATGCAGGGCCAGCTTAGCCCAACCATTCATCGGTTAAACGCCGGTTCTTGCGCGGCGAATTCCTGGCATACCATTGCCCTGTGCCGTTATCCCCGCATAGAATTGAGAACTATTCACAATCGCACAGTTCACAGGACCGGGCCCTCGTTACGATGCAGATCAACGACACGTTCAAGCCGACCGAGGTCGCTCTGCTCTATCAGGCCCACCATAGCTGGCTTCGCGGCTGGTTGCGCAACCGGGTGGGGTGCAGCGAGCATGCGGCCGACCTGGCCCAGGACACCTTCGTGCGGCTATTGCGGGCCCGCCAGGTTTCGCCGCTTAAAGAGCCACGCGCCTATCTCAGCAGCATCGCCCGTGGCCTGATGATCGACCAGTTCCGCCGTCGCGCACTGGAACACGCCTACCAGCAAAGTCTGGCCCACCTGCCCGAAGCCGAGGCACCCAGCGAAGAGCACCGGCTGGTCATTCTCGATGCCCTGGACCGCCTCGACCGTGCCCTGAACCAGCTCAAGCCGCGTGTTCGCCAGGCGTTTCTGCTGGCTCAACTGGACGGCTTGAGCATCGTGCAGATCGCCCAGCAGCTGGAAGTGTCGCGGGCCACCGTCGAGCGGGACCTGGCCAAAGCCTTGGGTGTCTGCTACCGGTTGCGTTACGCCGATGCATGAGCACGCCCCGGCACAGGCACAGGTCGACCAAGCCATCGACTGGCTGGTGAAGCTGCGCTTCGACCGCCCCACCCCCCGTACTGAGCAGCAATTCCAGCACTGGCTGGCCAGCCACCCGCACAACCCGCTGGCCTGGCAACGGGTCAGCCAACTGGGCGACGAACTGGCCGGGCTGCCCAAGGACCTGAGCCGGCGCACCCTGGACGGCAGCCAGCGCCAGCGCAGCAGCCGACGAGACCACCTCAAGCTACTGGCGCTGCTGGCCGTGGGCGGCAGCCTGGGCTGGGCCATGCGCGAACCTATGGGCCTGCCGCAACTGCTGGCCGACAGCAGCACCGCCACAGGTGAGCGGCGCCAGTGGCAAGCCAGCGATGGCAGCCACATACAGCTCAACACAGCCAGCGCTATCGACCTGCATTACAGCGCCGGGCAACGCCAGCTGGAACTGGTACGTGGCGAGGTCAGCCTGGACAGCAACCCCAACGACACTCGCCCGTTCCACATCGACACCCGCGTCGGGCCGCTGACCACCCTCAACGGCCAGGTGCTGCTGCGCGAAAACAGCCAGGGCCTGCTGCTGGCGGTGCGCCGTGGTGCAGTCACGCTGTTCCCCACATCGCCCTCGCCGCGGCAGGTGCATTCGGGCGAAACCGTGCAGGTGGGGGCCAATGGCAGTATTCACGCGGTGACGCTGCACAGCGACCCGTGGGGCTGGACCGACGGGGTGCTCAGTGTGCAGCAAATGCCACTGGCCGAGTTTGCCGCAGAGCTCGCCCGCTACCGTCCCGGCCTGTTGCGTTGCGCCCCTGAGGTGGCGAATTTGAAGGTGTCAGGTACCTATCAGTTGGGCGACACCCGTCAGATTTTGCAGCTGCTCACCCGCAGCCTGCCGGTGCGTATCGACTACCGCACGCGTTATTGGGTAAGCATCGGCGCGGCGTGAACGTCTGTCTGACCGGCTACCTCCTGCAGTTATCGGTCCGCCACTGGCCGCATCCGCCCATGCCGCCGGTATGACTGCCTGGCAAAGCACACGAACAGCCCGGCCATCAGCGCCAGCGCCATGGGCAGGCCATGCGGGGCCACATCCATCGCAGCGCCACTGACCAGCGGTCCGATCAGGCTACCCACCCCCCACAGCAAACCCACGCTGGCATTGGCAGTGACCAGGTCCTGGCCCTTGAAACGTTGCCCGATCAGCACCAGCGCCAGGGTATAGATGCCCCCCGCAACCGCTCCAAGCACCACCAGCAGCGGCCACAGCAGCCAGGTCATGTTCAGCAGCCACGGCAGGCCGATGCCAATCGACATCGCCACCAGCCCGCACGCCAGGTGCAGCCCGGTGCGCTCCACCCTGTCGGCCAACCAGCCCAGCGGCAGCTGGAACAGCATGTCGCCGGCAAACACCACGGTCACCATCAGCGCCGCCACGCCCACGGCAAAGCCATGGCTGGAGGCGTACACCGGCAACAGCGACAGCACCACCGCATCGAAGAACGAGAAAAACAGCACCGCCACACACAACGCCGGTGCCACGCGGAAGAACCCCGCCAGGCCGAAGCTCTTGTCGCCCTCTTCATGCTCGACATGGTCATTGGGTACGGTCAGCACGATGCACAGCAACGCCAGGCCATAGCAGGCGGTGACCACACCGGTGATCCACGGGCTGTTGGCGCCCAGCACCGCGAGCATGGCCGGGCCGAGTACCTGGAAGCCGGTAAAGCTGGTGGCATAAAGGGCCATGATCTTGCCGCGATTGTGATCAGGGCACAGTTCGTTGACCCACGACTCGCCGAGGATGATGGCGATGCCCATCCCCAGCCCCAGGCCCAGGCGCAGCAGCGCCAGCAGCCACAGCGAGGCGAAAGCCGACTCGAGCAAGGCGATGCTGACGGTGCACAGGCTGAAACTCAGCAGGTAGATGGTGCGCCGGGTGAGGTGGCGGCAGCAGGCGTCGACCAGGAACGCCGAGAGCATCATGCCCGCAGCGGGAATGGCCGAGATGATGCCGATTTCCAGGGTACTGGCCCCGGCCTCATGCAGGCGCAACGACACCAGTGGCAGGCTGGCCGCCAGGCTGAAGCCCACGACAGAAACGGCGAACAACAGGCCCGCCAGCAAACGCATGTTCATGTACCACTCCTTGCAAACCGAAAAGACGTGCAGACACAGGCGCGCACGCCGGGGCGGCGAGCGACGCAAAAGCGCAGATCAGTTCAGGCGAGGTGTGGCGAGAAGGTGAAGGCAAACAGCACGCTGCGGCGACGCTTGAGCACCGTGTCGCTCGGCCAGGCACGACGCAGGGCCTGGAGGGCAGGCTGGCGGGCGTGTGGGAGGGACGGGTTACGGCGCATTGCTTTGGCTACTACGCAGGTGGTGGGTAAAAAGAGGCGGCACTCTAGCTACCTCAAGGGGGGGTAGTCAATCGGCCAGGGGCCTCTACGAGGCCCATTCGCAGCACAAGGCTGCTCCTACAACGAGCGCGTGCTGCCTGTAGGAGCAGCCTTGTGCTGCGAATGGGCTGCAAAGCAGCCCCCAGCAATTTCAGCGTTTACCTGTAGACGGCAAGAACACCGCCAGCAACCCGAACAACGGCAGGAACGAGCACAGCCCGTACACATACTCGATACCGCGCAGGTCCGCCACATACCCCAGCAGCGCCGCCCCAATGCCGCCAAAGCCGAACATCAGCCCGAAGAAAATGCCGGCGATCATGCCCACGCTACCCGGCACCAGTTCCTGCGCATACACCACGATCGCGGAAAACGCCGAGGCCAGGATAAAGCCGATCACCACGCTCAGCACGGTGGTCCAGAACAGGTCCGCATACGGCAGCGCCAAGGTGAACGGCGTCACCCCCAGGATCGAGAACCAGATCACCGCCTTGCGCCCGATGCGGTCCCCGATCGGGCCGCCAAAGAACGTGCCCGCCGCCACTGCCCCCAGGAACAGGAACAGGTGCAACTGCGAGCTGGCCACCGACACATCGAACTTCTCGATCAGGTAGAAGGTGAAGTAGCTGGTGAAGCTGGCCATGTAGAAGTACTTGGAGAACACCAGCAGGCCCAGCACGATCAGCGCCGCGATCACCCGGTTGCGGGAAATGCCATGGGTGGCCTGCACCGCCTTGCGCGCCTTGGCCTGGTTGAGGTGCTCCTTGTACCAGTTGCGCAGCATCAGGGTTACACCGAGGAAGAACAAACCGGCCAGGCCGAACCAGGCCACGTGGGTCTGGCCGAACGGAATGACGATGGCCGCCGCCAGCAGTGGGCCCAGAGCAGAACCGGTGTTGCCACCAACCTGGAAAGTCGATTGGGCCAGGCCGAAGCGCCCGCCAGAGGCCAGGCGCGCAATACGCGAGGTTTCCGGGTGGAACGTCGACGAGCCGATCCCCACCAGCGCCGAGGCCAGCAGAATCATCGGGAAGCTGCCGACGAAGGCCAGCATCACGATGCCCACCAACGTGCACAAGGTGCCCAGCGGCAACAGGTTCGGCGTTGGCCGGCGGTCGGTAAAAAAGCCGACCCAGGGTTGCAGCAGCGAAGCGGTGATCTGGAACGTCAGGGTAATCAGACCGATCTGGGCGAAGCTCAGGTCGTAATTGGCCTTGAGCATCGGGTAGATCGCCGGCAGCACCGACTGGATCAGGTCGTTGATCAAGTGCGCCAGGGCGCAGAAGCCGATGATGCGCATTACCAGCGGCGTCGCTTGGCTCGCCGCTGCGCTGGTGGACGCCGGGGAGGCGCTACTGGTGGCCATGTGCCTGAATCTCCGTCCGCAGTTTGGGATCCGATTATCGGGAAACAAATAGATACATAGCTACCTTTTTTATCCCTCTGTCGCAACGTACTTGAAAATGGTTCTCAATATAATTAGCATCCTCGACTTATATCCCTGTCATCGTTGGGCGAAACGGCCCCTATCGTGAGCAGACCGACCCCATGAGCCCGATGCCCGCCAAGCAGCTGCAGCCCGACCCACAGCAGGAAGCGCTGGAGTGGTTCTCGCTGTTGCGCCAGCCCGGTTGCGACGACACCCAGCGCCAGGCATTTGCAGCCTGGTGCCAGCTACCAGACAACGCCCATGCCTATGCCGAGCTGGAGACTTTCTGGCAACAGCTGCAACCCCCCCCCGCCCGCCCCCGCCCACGGCACGTAAATGAACGCCGCAGCCACCAGGGCAAATGGTTGGCGCTTGTGTTTCTGCTCGGGTTGGGCGCGGCGGCCTACCTCTACTGGCCGCTGATGCAGCGCCTGGCCAGCGAGCTGCACACCGATGTGGGCGAGCGGCGCAGCACACGCCTGGCTGATGGCACGACCCTGAACCTGGACAGCGCCAGCGCAATGAACGTCGACCTGCGCGGCCGCACCCGTCAGCTGCACCTGGTGCAGGGCCAGGTGTTCCTGGAAGTCGTGCTCGACGGGCGGGCCATGGAAGTGGAAGTGGGCAACGCCCGCATCCAGGTGTTCGGTACCCGCCTGCAGGTAGCCCGCCATGCCGGTCATGATGAACTTGTCGTACTCAGTGGCAAGGCCATGGTTATCCAAGGGGGTGAACAGCGCATGGTATCGGCCGGTGAGCAGGTCACCTTCGATGACACCCGCATTGGCCCGGTGCACAAAGCTGACCTGAAAACCGCTGACAGCTGGCGCACCGGCCGCCTGAAAGCCACCGACATGCCTTTGGGGCAGGTGCTAAAGCGCCTTGCCGCCTACCAGGGGCAGCGGTTATGGATACTGGATGAACAAATGGCCCATCGGCGCGTGAGCGGCAATTTCAACCTCGACCGGCCTGGCGAAAGCTTGCAAACTCTGGCGGCGGCCCAGCATCTGCAGCTTCAAGGCGTGCTCGGGCACTGGCTTGTGGTGCGCTGAAACCACGCCCGGCGGCTAAGTTTTTGAAAGCGTGCAAATTTTTTTTGAAATGAGTGTTGACAGAGGGCCCGTTCAAGAGAATAATGCGCGCCATCGGCTACATAGCTCAGTTGGTTAGAGCATAGCATTCATAATGCTGGGGTCCGGGGTTCAAGTCCCTGTGTAGCCACCAAACAAGACGAAGGGCTTACCGCAAGGTAAGCCCTTTTTCTTTGCCTGCGAAAAAGCTGACACGCTTTCAGTTGGAGCAAGCAGTTACCCTCAACATGCAATCGCCCTTCAACGAATCCCCGTCACCGCCACCGCCAGCCCAAGGCCGATCAACGCCAGGCCGATGACTCGGTCCACCAGCGCTTGCCGGTCGATCATCGCCTTGCGCAAAACGGCACTTGAGAAAAACACCGCCACCAGACTGAACCACAACCAGTGGGCAAAGGACATGAATGCGCCGTAGGCGAAATCAAGTGCCAGGGGGCTGCCTGGTTGCACCACCTGGGTGAAAGCACTGATAACGAACAGCATGGTCTTGGGGTTCAGGGCATTGGTCAGAAAGCCAGTGCGCAGGGCTTGCAGCACGCTGGCGGTCGATTGACTGCCACCCTCGAGGTTGATGCGCTGAGTGTTGGTGAGCGACTTGTAGCCCAGGTAGATCAGGTACCCCGCCCCCAGCACTTTCATGGCCAGGAACAGCGCGGGGCTCTGGCTGATGATCACGGCAATGCCCAGCACCGTGTACAACACGTGCACCTGGACACCCAACGCGATACCCATCGCAGCGGCCAGCCCGGCCTTGCGGCCTTGTGCATAACTGCTACGGGTGACCATGGCGAAATCGGCGCCAGGGCTGATGACGGCGAGCAAGGTGAACAGGGCGACGGCGATGATTTCGGTCATGCTGATGGCTCTCGATAGGCTATGAAAATGCACAGGCCTGGGGATTATCGAGGGCTTATGAACCAGGAAAAATCGATTTATAGTGAGGCATATCTGATAGTTTTTTTCACAGAAAAATAACGCC
>NZ_JBNRIK010000015.1:0-8257 GCF_053557975.1 Pseudomonas sp. XP2 | reverse complement strand
ACCTGAGAAATGCGCAGTACCTGTGGGAGCGGGCATGCCCGCGAAGAGGCCGGCACAGGCCAAAAGGGATGCCATGAAACTGCCGCCGCTCAACGCCTTGCGCTACTTCGACATCGCCGCCCAGACCGAGAGCTTCGTGCGCGCCGCCGAGCACTTGCACGTCACCCACGGCGCGGTCAGCCGGCAAATACGCCTGCTTGAAGAAAGCCTTGGCGTGGAGCTGTTCGAGCGCCGTAACCGGGCCATCTTCCTCACCCCCGCCGGCCGTGCCCTGCAAGGCACCACCCAGGCGATTTTCGAACAGCTCGAAGGTGCCGTGCAGCGCTTGCAACAACAGGCCCGCGACAATGTGCTGGTGTTGTCCTGCGAGCCGACCATCGCCATGCGCTGGTTGATCCCGCGCCTGCCCCGCTTCCATGCCGACCACCCCGACTTGCAGCTGCACCTGGTGGCCGCCGGCGGCCCACTGGACTTCGCCCGCAGCGGTGTCGACCTGGCCATCCGCCGCGATGATTTCCACTGGGACAACCAACTGTATAACCAGAAAATCTGTGATGAATGGATCGGCCCGGTGTGCCACCCCACCGCCTCCACTCAGCTCGACGGCCAACGCCTGCTGCACAGCGCCACCCGCCCTGGCGCCTGGCGCACCTGGCTGCGACACAGCGGCCAACAGGCGCGGCGTAACGAACGCAGCGACTACGAGCACTTCTACCTGTCTATCCAGGCCGCCAGCGCTGGCCTGGGCCTGGCCATGGCCTCAGCCCTGATGGTGCGCGACGAACTCGACAGCGGGCAGTTGCAGGCACCGTTCGGTTTTGTGCGTGATGGCTCGGCCTACCACCTGCTCAGCCCACAGCCTCTGAACGACAGCGGCAAGCGCCAACGCTTCACAGAGTGGGTAATGGGCGAATGCCAGCGTTGCCTGGCTCACTTGGGCTTGAGGCAGAACGACGACCCCGCGCTACCATCGCCGCCCCAGGTGCGATAGCCCGCGGTATCCAGATGGATCCGCCCGGACGGGTAGCGCCCCAGGCCCATGCTCCAGGCCTGGCCATGCTGCTGCCAGAAACGGCAGAGCGGATTGGGGTCGGTCCAGGCCGGCAGCAGGATATCGACGGCGAAGGCGCGGGTATGGGCACTGTTGGCAGCACCGCCTGCGCACGTATTCAGACGAGGGTCGCGGTAGGCCGAAACCACCTCGAACTGGCGCAGGATGCCTTGGTCGCTCAGCATCTTGATCAGCGAAAGGGTGGAGCGCACAGCCGGCCAGTTGCCGGTAGGCGGTACGGCAAAAGGAGACGCTCTACACAGCTTCCAGTCCGAGGCCGAACGCAGCAGTTGATGGATAGGCACAACACCGTAAAGACGGGCATCCACCAGCATTTCACGGAAGGGACGGGTTTGATGGTCGCCGGCCCACTGGGCGAACATCCACAGGTCGCGTTCGTCGGCGTGGGCAGCACCCGCGATCAGCAGGCCTGCCGCCAGAAGCAGTTTTTTCATTCGTCATCCATCCCTGCATAGAGAACAAACAAAGCTACGCGGTGGATGGCACCGACTACGCGAGGTCAATCCTCAAGCAGGGTGCAAGCCATCACCAGGGCGTCTTCACGGCCGCCGGCAATCGGATAATAGTCGCGGCGGCGGCCGATTTCGTTGAAACCGTAGCGCTCGTACAAACGATAGGCCGACTGGTTGCTGGCGCGCACCTCAAGGAAACACTCGCGGCCATTGAGCTGGTAGGCCCTGGCCATCAGGTGCTCCAGCAAGCGCAGGCCCAGCCCGCGCCCCTGGTTTTCCGGTTTGACGGTAATGTTGAGCAGGTGCGCCTCGTCGATGATCACGTTGATCACCCCATGGCCAACCTGCTGCTGGCCATCGAACATCAGCCAGACTTCGTAGGACTTGAGCGCATCCTGAAAGATCCCGCGGGTCCAGGGGTGACTGAACGCGGCATATTCGATCTTAAGTACGGCTTCCAGATCCGCCTCGGTCATCGGGCGGAAACTGATCGATTCACTCATTCAACGCTCTTCCAGCGCGCCATCAGCTGGCGCATGGCTTTCCAGACCTCCGCCTTGCGCTGCGGCTCGTCCATCAACAGTTCAAGGCCCGGCAGCGCCCAGGCGTCGCCCAGGCCGTCCAGCTTGAGGGTTTGGTAATAGGCCGTAGCATCGGCGTTGCCGGCAAAGCGCAGTGCCGGCATGCCAATCAGCCACAGGCAGGTACTCGGTGCATCTTCCAGGCGCGCCTGGACAAAGCCCTGAACGAAATCGCGCGCGGCTTCGGGGCCCTGGTCCATGTTGCCGCGGACCAGCAACGGCCAGCGCACCGGCTCGCCGATGATCTGCGGGGCGTCTGGCAGGCCGGCGGCGCGCAGCATGTCCTTGAGCAGCAGGTAGGACGGGTCACGGCTCTGGAAAGGCTGGCCGGTGGCCAGTTCCACCAGCAGCAGGCAGCTGCCAGCGCGCAACAACTGCAACGAGAAGCGCGGTGGCGGCACAGGGGCCGGGCGTGGTGGTACGGGCTGCTCTTCGGCCTCCACGGGCTTGGCGGCAGGCTTGGGCAGGCTGCCTGGGCGCGGGATCTCGATTTTCGGCCGCTCACCGGAACGGGCCTGAGGAATCGCGGGCGCTTCGTTTGCAGCCGGTGCCGGCATGACCTCGAAATCGATGTCCTCGACCTGCGCCACCGGCATTAGCAGCTCGGGGCGCGACGGTGCGGCGAACGGCAGTTCGGCGCGCGGCAGCCAATGCACCACTTGCATGGCGGAAAGGTAGGCGCGGCGACGGGGTTCGGTCAGCAAGGGGCGGGTATCCGAGGGGCTCAAGGCAGTTGGGCATTCTAACGTGTACGCCGTGGTTTTTGCAGCGCCTATCAGACCGAGCGCCACCACAAAAACAACGCCATACACACACAAGCAAAAAGGTTATCCCCCATTACAGACCAAGGGGTGAAAACCTCCCCCCCGTATGCAGTACAATCGCCCCCTTTTTCTTGGCAACGAGTCGAAGCCAATGATCGAACCCAAGCGCGTCCTGCGCGCCCTAGCCGAACACTGGGCCCTGATCGAGCCGCTGTGCGAGCGTTTCGACCAGGGCACCCTGAGCCTGGTAGAGCTGCGCCAGCATGTGGCCCGCCAGCAGCTCGAAAGCACGCCGCAGGACATCACCCAGCTACTCGACGTGTGGATCCGCCTGGATATCCTGGTCCCGGTGGCCAAAAGCCCGAACCGCTTCGAGCTCAACGCGCAGATCCACGACTTCCTTGCGTACCTGCGCCGCGAACACCGGCTGGGCCTGTGCCTGGAGATCGAAGCCTACCTGCGCCACCTTGAACGCCTGGCCGGCCATATCCAGGACGCCTTCGACAACCGCGACAGCGACGACCTGGCGCGCCAGCTGCGCCTGCTCGACATGCGCGTGCGCGATGTGCTGAAAAAGCTCGATAACGACGAACAGGCCCTGGTAGCCGTGGCCGAGCGGGCCAAGACCAGCAACCGGCAGATCCCGCTGCGCCAGCGTTACGCCGAAGTACTGGCCACCTGGGACGAATACGTCGAGCCGATGATCCAGCTGGTGAACGCTGACGGCGCCTTCGAACAAGGCGTGCGCAAGGTCGAGACCGTGCTGCTGAAGCTGCTGGGCGAACAGGCGCGCCTGGGCCACCTGGTCGACGACGACATGCTGCTGCGCACCCACGCACGCATCCTGGAAATGCAGACCAGCGCCCAGCTAACCCTGCGCCACGCCCGTGAACTGCTGCTGCCGCTGCGCGAAGAAGCCCGCCGTCACAACGCCGTGACCCGTGGCGCCGCGCTGGCCCTGTCGGTGATCCGGCGCAAGGGCATCGACGCCGTGCCGCAGGCGGCCATGCCGATGTTCACCCGCCCGCAGAGCACTTTCCTCGGCAGTGCCAGCCAGGTCGAAGCCTATGTGTACGCCCTGGCGCGCTTCGAGCCCAAGCCGGCGCGCTTCCCCAAGGCCCACAAGACCCAGTCCGGCGACTTGCCCCGTGCACCGCGCACGGTCAAGGAAATGGCCGAACGCTGCGAACAGGCCCTGCCGCTGCCCGACCTGATGGTCTGGCTGCTGGAACAGGAACCCGAAGGCGCCACCGACGAACTGCTGTACTGGTTCTCGCGCCTGTCGCGGGAAAAGCGCTTCAAGCGCGAACGCCTGGAACGCCGCGAGTACACCACCCAGGAACACTTGGTCAGCCTGCGCTCGTTCGCCCTGACCTCCAGCCGCGAAGACGCCACCAGCGCGCCTACCGAACCCAACGCGAGCCCAGCCCATGCATCTTGATCTTTCCGAACTGTCCCAGCTCGCGCCGATCTTCCGCGAGCTGTTCAAAGGCTTCCACGTCAGCCGCCGCGACCCCGAGCTGTACGCCCAGCTGTCGAACTTCCAGGACCAGTACCGCACCCTGTTCAAGGCCCTGGGCTTCGAGCTGGTGTGCGACACCCGCGGCTTTTATTACTTCGTGCCGGACATGACCGCCGCGCAGGTCAACAAGACCGCGCAGCGCCTGTCGCTGTTCACCTTCATCCTGGTTGAGCACCTGGCCGACCAGGGCCGTGACCCGATGGCGGTGCTCGACGGCGGCAGCATCGGTCGCGACGAACTGCCCTCGCTGCTGGACAAGTACCGCGACCTGTTCCTGCAGGCCGAAGTGCAGACCGTAGACGAGCTGGAAGAAAAAATCCTGCGCCGCATGACCCAGCTCGGCTTCGCCCATGAAGAAGGCGGCATCTACCGCTTCCTGCCGCCGATGCACCGCTTCCTCGATGTGTGCCTTTCGGTCCAGCAGGACCGCGACCTGGCCGCCACCCTGCACAGCGTCCTGCCGCTGCCGACCCCGGTGCTGGTCGAGGAAGAAAGCCCCGAAGAACTCAACCGCACCGACGACCCGCTCGACCTCACGCCTTTCGAGGGCGAGGAAAGCGAAGAGGACGCCCTGGCCCGGGCCATCCGCGAAGAGCAACAGGAGATTGACGCATGAGCCAGGAACGCTACGGCATCCGCCGCTTCGCACTGCTCAACACCGCTGGCTACAGCCTCGGCCTGTTCCCGCTGGAGCATCCGCTGTCGGTATACGGTGCCAACAACCTGGGTAAGTCGGCGTCGATCAACGCCCTGCAGTTCCCGATCCTGGCGCGTATGTCGGACATGAGCTTCGGCAAGTACAGCCTCGAGCAGTCACGCCGCTTCTACTTCGCCAGCGATACCTCGTACATTCTCTGCGAGCTGAGCCTGCCCCACGGCCCGCACGTGATCGGCGTGGTTGGCCGCGGCCCGGGCGGCGGCTTCGGTCACCAGTTCTTTGCCTACAAAGGTGAACTGGACCTGGCCCACTACCAGAAAAACGACACCTGCCTGCGCCAGAAAGAGCTGTTCACCAACCTGGAACGGCTGGGCATCAAGGCCTACGAGCTGAAGCCGGACGAACTGCGCCGCCTGCTGGTTGGCGGCCACACCTCGGTGCCGCTGGACCTGACCATGATCCCGCTGCGCTCCACCAGCGAGCAAAGCCTGAAAACCTTCCGCGCGCTGTTCATCAACCTGCTGCACATGCGCGAAATCACCGCAGCCAAGCTCAAGCAGCTGTTCCTTGACGCCTTCGAGCACAGCCTGCGTTCGGGCAGCGTCGACTATATCGCCGCGTGTGAGGAAGCCTTCCGCGACGTGCGCCGCATGGAACAGGACTACAACGCCCTGGTGGCTGCCGGCCCTCTGGTCGAGGCCCTGGCCGGTGGTGTGGCCCAGCGCGACATACTGCGCGGCAAGCTGCACCGCATTTCGCCGGTGCTCGATACCCTGCTGGGCACCTGGCAGGAATACGCCATGGCGCGCAAGGAAGAGCTGGTTATCCAGTCCGAGCACTACCGCGGCGAGCAGGACCGCCTGCAGAACGACCAGCGCGGTGGCACTCAGGAGCTGATGCGCCTGGAGCGCGAAATCACCGGTATCCAGCGCTGGCTGGGCGAGCTGTCGGTGCTCAAGCACCGCTTTGCCTTGGTCGATGACGTCAAGGTGCTGGAACAGCAACTGCTGGCGGCCAAGGATGCCCACGACGAACTGGCCGGCGCCCTGGCACAGTCGCGCCAGTTCTCCGCCGAAGACCTGGATGAGCGTGTACGCGACCTGGAAAAACGCCTGAAGCAGGTCAAGCAGCAGCTGGACCACGCTGACAACAACAGCTACGCCCGCCTGCGCGAGGAGTTCTCGCAACAGGACGTCGACCGCCTGATGCGTCTGTTCAACGGTGCGCTGTTCAGCCTGCCGCTGGGCGACCGTGGCATCGAACTGGACGACAGCGACCTGTGGGTAAAATCGCTGGAAGCGGTACTGGACGGCTTCAAGGGCGAACGCTTCGAAGCGCCGGGGCTGTCCATCGACCTCACCCACATTGATCCACCGGCGCTGCAGGCCCTGGCCGACCGCGCCGCCCTGCGCGACCAGAAAGAGCGCCTGGAAAAAGAGCTGAAACAGCTCAAGACCCAGCAGGCGGTCACCGCCGACCGCTCCGCCTCCAAGGCGCAAACCGAAACCCTGTACCAGCAAGTGCTGGACGCGCAGAAGGCGCTGGAAGATTTCCGCCGCAGCGAAACCCTGGCCGCCGAAGAGCCCGAGAAGCTGGAGCAGCTGTCGCAACTGGAAGCCGCCCAGGACGAACTCAAGCGCTCCAGTGATGCCTTCACCGAGCGCGTCCAGCAGCTGTCGGCCAAGCTGCAGCTGGTCGGCCGACAGATCGGCGACCTCGAGTCCAAGCAGCGCACCCTGGAAGACGCCCTGCGTCGTCGCCAGCTGCTGCCGGCCGACCTGCCCTACGGCACCCCCTTCATGGAGGCCATCGACGACTCGATGGACAACCTGCTGCCGCTGCTCAACGACTACCAGGACAGCTGGCAGAGCCTGCAGCGGGTAGATAACCAGATCGAGGCGCTTTACGCCCAGGTGCGCCTCAAAGGCGTGGCCAAGTTCGACAGTGAAGACGACATGGAGCGCCGCCTGCAACTGCTGGTGAACGCCTATGCGCACCGCACCGAAGAAGCCCTGACCTTGGCCAAGGCACGCCGCGCGGCGGTCACC
This sequence comes from Pseudomonas sp. XP2, assembly GCF_053557975.1. Lineage (NCBI taxonomy): Bacteria > Pseudomonadati > Pseudomonadota > Gammaproteobacteria > Pseudomonadales > Pseudomonadaceae > Pseudomonas > Pseudomonas sp. XP2. The sequence continues at coordinate 1,160 of NZ_JBNRIK010000015.1, read as the reverse complement.
GACATCGCCCGGACCCTGCGCAACATCCGCAGCGACTATGACAGCCTCGAGCATCAGCTGGCCCTGTTCAACCGCGAGATCAACAAGCGTCAGGTCTCCAACCTGGAAAGCTTCCGCGTGGTGCTGGCGCCGAACAAGGAAGCGCTCAAGCACATCGACCAGATCATCCACAGCGCCGGCCAGTACGAAGAAGGCGAAACCCTGTCGGTGTTCGACCTGACCCAAAGCGCCGATCAGGACAACAAGAACGAAGAGGCCAAGGAGTACCTGGCACGCCTGGTGGCGGCCAACCACAACCAGCTGGGCCTGAAAGACCTGTTCGAGCTGGCGTTCGAAATCACCAAGGTCAACGGCCAGCCGATCATCCACGCCGACATCGACGGCGCTGCCTCCAACGGCACCACCATGACCATCAAGGCGCTGACCAACATGTACTTGTTGCTGCACCTGATGGACCGCGACCTGGCCGGGCGCATCCGCCTGCCCTACTACCTGGACGAAGCAGCAGACATCGACGAACGCAACCAGGCGGCACTGCTGGAGACCAGCTTGCAGCTGGGCTTCGTACCGATTCTGGCGAGTGTGAAGCCACAGGTATCGGCGCACGTGGCGATCGACCTGGAGGGCGGCAGCGGGCCGAACGGCATCTACATCGACGAGGCGGACTGGAAGTTCATCAGCCGGCTGGATGAGGTGAAGGCGGTTGTGCGTGAGGATCAGGCCGAGGAACTGGCCTGACATCGGGGTATTGGGGCCGCTTTGTGGCCCATTCGCGGGGGCCCGCTCCCACAGGTACTGCACAGAGCTTGAACCTTGTGCAGTACCTGTGGGAGCGGGCTTGCCCCGCGAATGGAGGCCGCAGGCCTCCCGGCAATCTACCAGGCTATCAATGCGCCCAAGGCAGGATCGGAATCGCGGTCACCGCGTTCTGCGGGCTGCCTTCAATCACTTACGAGGCGGACTGGAAGTTCATCAGCCGGCTGGATGAGGTGAAGGCGGTTGTGCGTGAGGATCAGGCCGAGGAACTGGCCTGACATCGGGGTATTGGGGCCGCTTTGCGGCCCATTCGGGGGCAAGCCCGCTGCCACAGGTACTGCACAGAGCTTGAACCTTGTGCAGTACCTGTGGGAGCGGGCTTGCCCCGCGAATGGAGGCCGCAG
>NZ_JBNRIK010000014.1:113835-163985 GCF_053557975.1 Pseudomonas sp. XP2 | reverse complement strand
TGGCCTTGTGCTGCAATTCGCGTAAATGGGCACTCTGCAGGGCGTAGTACTCGCCCAGCTTCATCTTCACTTCCAGCTCGATGAGGTGCACGCCGTTGTAGAGAAACTGCGTCGCGCTGTTCAGGTGCCGCACGGCGGTCTGGATGCCAGGTGGCAAATTGGGCGACAAACGTTGGCTGGCAGCGTTGAGCGCGCCCTGGGTTTCGGCAATGGCCTGCTTCAAGGTATTGCGCATGCGCAAGCCGGCGTCGTCGCTCGCAATGATCTTGCTCAACATGCCGTAGAGCTTGTCGCTGTCATTCCAGTTGGTGACGTCGGAAAAGCTGGGAAGCAGCCCGGCCAACAACGCACGGTCACGCATCAACAACGCGCGATAGGGAGGGCTATCAGGATCCTGTAGCCATTTCTGCCAGAGCGTTTCGCTGGTGCCGGCAGCGGGACTCACATCGGACGCCACCGCCTCGGTAATACTGCCACCTAGGCATAAGGCCATGGTCTTGGCATACGCCACGCCAGACTCACGATGATCACCGTCGTAATCGTACTGCTCGGCCACCTTGAACATGGGCGTGTCGAACAGCGCGGCGTAAGCACGGGCGTCCTTGTCGATGAAGCGCTGGAACTCGGCTTCCTGCTGGTCATACCCGGCCTGGAACGCCGCCCGTTGCGGTTCGTGGTAGCGCTGTTCGAGTTTATCGTCGCTGTCCTTCATCGCTTGCTCGACCATGCGCAGCCGCTCTACCGTCGGATCAACCGGTACAAACGGCCCTCTACCCGCCATTGGCTCCAGCGAAGGCACCTTCTGCGCTGCCCACTCCCGCTGCGTGGCGCGAATGGCCTGCAGGATCTGCGAGGTCTGCAACTGGTAGGCACGCATGGGGTCCTCACGCCAGAGCTGGCGCTTCACCACCCAGGTCAACCGCTGATGGTTGAATTCCTGAATCAGGCCAACGGTATCGTCGAGCACCACTGCCAGCACGCCGTTCTCCAGCGTGTGCCGGTTCATCGCGTTGACCAGGTATCCCTTCAAGGCAAACCTGCGCAGCTTGCGAGTGTGAAACCCATGCGCACTGTCAAACGGCGAGCACCCATGCTGGGCGTACTCGAACACATCCTTGTCGACCTGCAGGTTATCCGGCGTCATTGCAATGCCCAGTAATTCTGGGTTGTTACGCGCCTGGGTCAGGTCAATCCCCTCGAAGCGATGTACAGGTGCCTGGCCCTTCTTGTAGGCATTCAGCACGCTGACCGGCCAGGCATCGCTGGAGAAGGCCAGCCAGGCTGTGCCATACCGGTCGGTATCAATATTCAGGAAAGCAGAAGGGATATCGTGGTTTTCATTCACGCACTTTTCGGGCAGCGATGCGGGCAGGCCCTCTGACGGTTCGTAGGGGTTGAAGCGGCGCAGATGGCCCTGTTCGCTGACTTCGTAGGCATGCCAGACCTGCTGGTCGAGCAGTACATACAGGTAACCCATGCGCAAAGTACGCAGGCCCATCTTCCCCGAGATATGTTGGCTACCTGCCACAGTCGTGATGCACTCCTGTCGGGTATCCGGTACCAGGGCGCGGCGCAGCGGCAGCATCGGCAGGCCCTGGCGCTCGCAGGACATGCACTGGTCGTGCGGCAGCCCGGCTTCGGCTGCCGCAATGGCGATACGTTGGCTGATTGTCAAAAAACGACCTCGCATTGAAAGGACCGTGATGGTCCCTGAACACTAACGAGGAATCGCTTGCCGGAGGTTCCTAGGGCGTCTTAAAACCGTGTAGGAAACGTCTCTAAATCAACCATTGGACATTTTTTCCACTGACGGGCTCTCGAGTCAGGCGCAGGCGTGTAGGGGGCGCGCGCCCGCGAACACCGACAAAGCCGGTGCCTGCACGGCGTCACCTGCTTCGCGGGACAAGCCCGCTCCCACAACTCAGGTGCATGCAGCTTCGCCGGCTGATCAGATTGAACGTTTCAGCTCCCAGCACCGTCGGTACTTCCATGTCTTGCGCAAAAGAGGTTGTCCATGAAGTATCGTGCACTCGGTAACACCGGCCTGTTGGTCTCAGAATTGGTGGTTGGCACTGTCCCCTTCGGCGGGCGTGGCGCGTTCGAAAAAACGGGTAGCGTGGATGTCGACCAGGCGCGGCGTATGTTCGACATGGCCTTCGATGCCGGGGTTAACCTGGTGGATACCGCCGACCTGTACTCCCACGGCCTGGCAGAAGAAATCGTTGGCACTGCGCTGGGGCAGCGACGCCATTCCATCATCCTCGCCACCAAGGCCCGCAGCCCGATGGGCGACAACCCCAACGACAGCGGGGCGTCGCGTTATCACCTGATTCGCGCCTGCGAGGCCAGCCTCAAGCGCCTTGGTACCGACCATATCGACCTGTACCAGATCCACAACTGGGACGGTGTCACGCCGGTCGAGGAAACCTTGGCGTCCTTGGACCACCTGGTGCAAAGCGGCAAGATCCGTTACTTCGGCACCTCCAACTACACCGCCTGGCAAATGATGAAAACCCTCGGCTGCGCCCGCCTCAACGGCTGGCAGCAGCCGGTATCCCAGCAGATCTATTACACCCCTGAGGCCCGCGAGGCAGAGTACGAGTTGCTGCCGATGGCCATCGACCAGGGTTTCGCCACGCTGGTGTGGGGGCCGCTGGGGGAGGGTTTGCTGACCGGCAAGGTGCGGCGCGGGCAGCCGACCCCAGAGGGTACCCGCCAGGGTAATGATTGGCCGGAGCCTTACGTGCACGACCGCGAGCGGGCCTACGACATCATCGAGGCACTGATTGAAATCGCCCAGCGCCACGCGTGCTCACCGGCACGGGTGTGCTTGGCCTGGCTCAAAGACCGGCCTGGGATAACCAGCGTCATCACCGCAGGGCGTACCTTCGAGCAGTTGCACGACAACCTGCAGGCGGTGGAGCTGGTGCTCACGGCAGACGACCTGGAGCAGCTCGAGCAAGTAACGCGCATTGCACCGCAGTATCCGTACTGGCACCGCATTGCGGCAGGCATGGACCGCATCGATCCGGCGGAGGCGCCGTTCATCGAACTGCACCGCAAGACGATGAAGCTGCAGCAGCCATGATCGGCGTATGACGCGGCGGTGCGCTGAAGCGCCTGCTGCGTCATCATCGAGGCATTATGAATTAATTCCTGCCCGGTTGGTCAGGTAATGAGCCCCTTATCTGCTTTTGAGGTTCTCATGCACGCGTACACAGTTCGCTATCTGATCAACGGCCAATCGGCCACTCATACCTTCGAACTTAAGCAGCCCAAGCTCGCCCTGCACGAAGCGGCGCTTCACCTGATGGTGCTGCACTTTGGTGATGGGGAGAACAGCTTGGTCATGCCGCCCGCCGACGCCACCCCTCAGCAGGTTCTCGCGCAGGCCCAGGTACTGGGTTTATCGCAAATCCACCTGGCTTGACGGATACCGGTGCAACACGCCTGCAACCTGGCCAGCAAAAGCCGCGAGCCCGGCCTTTTGCACCACCGGTCGAACACAAGGCACTCTCGCCAGCCGATTGCTCTCTGAACAACAGGCGCACCCTTGCTGCGCTGCAACCAGGAGAACGCCCATGGCAATCGACCACAATGGCCCCGACTCGCCGTACCCGGGACCAACCGAAAATACCACCGACGCAGGCGCGGGCCATGGCTCGGGCCTTGAACAGGCTGAGTCCGAGCCTAAGCAAGGCGTCGGTGAGGCTTGGTCCGAGAATCGCCCCGTAGACTGGGACCCACCTCCCGGCAATCCCGGTTCAGACCAGGACGGGCAGCTTGACCGGGACAACGGCACCGCAAGAACCAACGATGACCAGGCTGGTGCAGGTGACGCAGAGGTGCCATTACCCGCAGATGATGACGGCCCGATTGAAGAGGAAATGAAAGACGTGGAGGCCAATAACTCGGTGTCTGCCGAGCATCCTCAACCGCGTTGATGGCGTTTGCATTTCAGGGCCGATGCCAACTCAGTGCGGCGTCCTGGGTCTGCCAGCCTGGCTTCATCGGCCGCTTTTCCATCAGGTATGGCACCGGCTGCGCCGGTGTTCGCGAGGCAAGCCCGCTCCCACAGACAGGGTGCACAGCCCAGGATTTACGCGGTCCCTGTAGGGGCGGCCTTGTGCCGCGATGGGCTGCCCAGCAGCCCCAAATGGCGCATCAACGCCGCCGCAACACAGTGGCGAGCCCAACGGTCAGCAGCACAGCACAAGCCATGGCCAGCCCGATGGTAACGCCAACGCCCCACGTTTCGAGCAGCCCCGCCAATACAAGATAAAATGCGATCACCCCAACCGCCCCGATCGCATTGCCCCGCACCATTGCTACCATCCCGGGGCGCCCCCCTTGCACATGGGCGAACACCACCAGCGGCCAGGCAATCACCGGTATCGGCGCGAGCATCCCGCTGGTCGCCGGGCCCAGCCAGCTGGCCAGGCTGGTGGTGATCATCAGCAGGGATGTGGCAGACACCATGCGTAGCGGGATTTCCCAGTACCGGTGCCTGGGGCGGGCCAAGGTATCTGGTTCTGGTTCACGGCCGCTGGCGCGTATCAGCACGCCGATCAGCACCAGTGCCACGGCAATCGACAGGTTAAGGTTGCCCCAGTGGGTAAACGCATAGGCGGCCATACCATAGAAAAGCAACGCCAGCAGGGCTGCCAAGGCAACGCCGAGCCTGCGCGTGGCCAACAGATAGAAGGTGTAGGTGGCCTGCACTGCCGCCAGGCCGCCCAGTGCACCGGTTATTGCACCCAAGGCGAAGGCATTGCCCTGTTCCAGGCACAGGAAAGTCATCACCAGTGCCGAGGTGATCGGCAGGCCGGATAGCAAGCCCCCCAGCAAACCGCCCCAGCGCCGCGAGGCGAGGGAGATGGCCCACATCAGCAGGGGCGTGACGATAAGTTTCAGGTAGAGCAGGGTCATTGCGGGTGTATCCAGGCTAAATGAAGGTGCGCCCGCCGTCGGCATTGGGTGGGGCGCGGATGCATCACCCGCGGCTGGCCTCCAGGGCCTGGGCCAGGTCGGCGATGATGTCGTCGCTGTGCTCTATGCCAATCGACAGGCGCACCATGTCGCGCGGCACGCCGGCTTTTTCCAGCTCCTCGTCGTTGAGCTGGCGGTGAGTGGTGGAGGCGGGGTGGCAAGCCAGTGACTTGGCGTCGCCGATGTTCACCAGGCGCACTACCAACTGCAGCGCATCGATGAAGCGCGCCCCGGCAACCTGGCCGCCCTTGATGCCAAACGACAGGATCGACGCTGGCTTGCCGCCCGTGTAGCGCTGTGCCAGTTCATGCTCGGGATGGTCGGGCAGCCCGGCGTACTTCACCCAGGCCACCTGTTCGTGGGCTTGCAGGTAATGGGCAACTTTCAGCGCGTTTTCAGTGTGGCGCTCCATGCGCAGGGCCAGAGTTTCCAGGCCTTGCAGGATCAGGAAGGCGTTGAACGGTGACAGCGCGGCGCCCGTGTTGCGCAGCGGCACCACACGGCATCGGCCAATGAAGGCGGCGGGGCCGAAAGCTTCGGTGTAGGTAACACCGTGGTAGGACGGGTCGGGGGTGTTGAGCAGGGCGAAACGCTCCTTGTTGTCGGCCCAGGGGAACGTGCCGGCGTCGATGACGATACCGCCGATGCTGGTACCGTGGCCGCCGATGTACTTGGTCAGCGAGTGCACGACGATGTCCGCGCCATGCTCGAACGGTCGGCACAGCACCGGGGTGGCCACGGTGTTGTCGACGATCAGTGGTACACCGTGGCGGTGGGCGGCCTCGGCCAGTGCGGCGATGTCGACGATATTGCCGGCGGGGTTGCCGATAGACTCGCAGAACACCGCCTTGGTGCGCGCGTCGATCAACGCTTCGAGGGCGGCGACGTCGTCATGAGCGGCGAAGCGGGTCTGGATGCCCATGCGCGGCAGGGTGTGGGCCAGCAGGTTATAGGTGCCGCCGTACAGCTTGGCCACCGAGACAATGTTGTCGCCGGCCTCGGCGACGGTCTGGATGGCGTAGGTGATGGCCGCCATGCCCGAGGCCACCGCCAGCGCGCCCACCCCGCCTTCGAGGGCGGCCATGCGCTGCTCGAGCACATCGTTGGTAGGGTTCATGATGCGCGAGTAGATGTTGCCTGCCACTTTCAGGTCGAACAGGTCCGCGCCGTGCTGGGTGTCGTCGAAGGCGAAGGAGGTGGTCTGGTAGATCGGTACGGCCACGGCCTTGGTGGTCGGGTCGGGGCTGAAGCCCGCGTGGAGGGCGAGTGTTTCCAGCTTCATGCAATCGTTCCTTGAGCGTGGGGTGGAAGCGTTCGAGCATGCGGCGGTGGAAGGGCGTGGGTCAAGGACGCTTTAGAGCGTCAGTCACTCCACCCGACTGTAAAGATATGCAAAGTTTCCCTGTGCCATCACCCTGCAGTTCTAGAATCCGCTCGCTGCCAGACTGCTACTGGCAGGCAGCAGATCTAACCCTGTGGAGCGTTCCAATGAAGTCGAAACATCTTTTCCGTGCAGCCCTGGTTGCAGTCCTGGTATCCAGCCTGTCGGGTTGCTGGATGTTCATGCCGCCAGGTGGTGGCGGGGGGCACGGTGGTGGTCATGGTGGCGGTGGGGGTGGCTTCGGCGGTCATCAGGGGGGTGGCCCTCGCTGAGCTGATCTCGCGATGGAACGCATTGCCTCGGCCGGGCTGCAACCGCTACCCGGCGCGAGCGCACTCACCACGCTATCCGCTCGCCATCCCACCCCCAAAAACTGCCACTCTCCGATGGCCCAAGCCGCCCCACCTGCTCCATCACGCACTGTGCCGCAAACGCCGGTTCAAACAGCTTCCCCTCCGGCACATTCCCTTGAAACGGCCGCGACAGCCCGGTATCGGTAGTGCCCGGATGCAGCGCCAGCACCGTGGCGTTCGGGTTCAGGCGTTTCAGTTCGATGCTTGCCGTGTGCAGCAGCTGGTTCAGCGCCGCTTTGCTCGCGCGATAGCTGTACCAGCCGCCCAGTCGGTTGTCACCGATCGAGCCTACCCTGGCCGACAGCGCCGCAAAGGTGGCGGGCTGGTTGCGCAGCAGCGGCAACAGATGCTTGAGCAGCAGGATCGGTGCGAATGCGTTGGTGGCGAAGCTGGCCTGCAGGCTGGAGAGGTCCAGTTGGGCCAGCGATTTCTCGGCTTTGCTGCCCTCCTGGTGGAGGATACCGAGTGTGCTGATAACCAGGTGAAGGTGTGGGCAGGCATGGCCCACCTCGGATGCAAGCGCAGCCAGCGCCAGCTCGTCGCGAGCATCGCAATTGAGCAGTACCAAGCGTTCGCCATGTGCCTGGGCAAGTGCAAGCAGCCCCTCAGCGGTGCGGGCGTGCCGCGACACAGCGCAGACGCGGCTTACATCATCGCGGGCCAGCATCGCCTTACACAATGCCAGGCCGATACCTCGGCTTGCACCGCATATCAGCACGCGAGCATTGTCTGATAATCCGGGGATCAGGCTCATGGGGTGCGCCTCGTCTTTCGAATGAATCTAGCCCACCGGCATGGTTTTTGGTTTTAAATATGCGTGCTAGCTTGGATTTTTGGGGCCGCTTTGCGGCCCCAGTATGCGAGCGATGCACATCAGAAGTTGTAGGTCAGCCGCGTGAAGTAGTAACCCCCGGTAAAGCCATAAGGCGAATAGGCCCCATACCCCTTGGTCATGGTCTTGCTGCTGGGGTTCTGCCGCTCGGGGTAAACATCAAACAGGTTCTGCGCTCCCACCGCCGGGTTGAGGTCTTTGCTCAGCTGGTACCCCACGTCGATATCGGTGATCCAGCGCGCCTTGTATTCACGGTCGAGGCTGCGGTCAGTCGCCGAGTTCACTTCACGCCATGAACCATAGCGGGTCAGGGTCAGGTTGCTGGTCCAGCGGTCGCGCTGCCAGTTGGCGCCCAGAATCAACTTGGTGTGCGGCTGCACCTCGGTCAGGAAGTTGCGCGCCTGGCGGTCCATCAGGCTGTAGTCCGTGCCCTGGATATTGACGTTCTCCTTGTAGCTCAGGATCTGCGTCTGGTTCCAGTTGAAGGCGGCGGTCCATTTCAGTTGCCCCCAGTTGCCCAGGTTCTGGTCGAAATTGCCCACCAGGTCCAGGCCCTTGGTGCGGGTATTGGCGCCGTTGGTGAAATAGCGCCCGCCAGAGGTGGAATCGATACCGTTGTCCAGCAGCGTCTGGGTCACTTCGTCGCCCAGCAGGGTACCGGTGAGGGTGATGCGGTCGCGCACGTTGATCACGTAAGCATCTGCGGTGAACGACAGCTGCGGTGCAGGCTGGTAGGTCAGGCCCAGGCTGTAGTTGGTCGAGCGCTCGGGCTTGAGTGCGGTGGCGCCCAATGCCTTGGCTGCCGCCGAGTCCACAGGCAGTACGCCGTAGTTGATCGATTGGTACACGCCATTGACCACACCGTAGGTGGTCGAGCGGGCGCTGAACAGGCTGTTGGCCAGCGACGGTGCGCGAAAGCCGTTGCTGACCGTGGCGCGCACGGCCAGCGCGGGGGTGAAGTCATAGCGGGTGGTCAGTTTGCCGCTGCGGGTGGCGCCCACCCCGCGGTTGTAGTGTTCGTAGCGCAGCGCGCTGCCCAGGTACCACTGCGGCAGCGGGTTGAAGCCGACGTCGATGTAGCTGGCCACGCTGTTGCGGCTGGTGCTGGTGGCTTCTTCCGGTGAGATACCGTTGGTGACCTGTGCACCGGAGGCGGCGCAGTCCCCGGGCGCACGGCAGTAGCCGCCGTTGGCCCACGAGGCCCAGTCGCCATCGCGCACCTGGTAGGTGTCACGGCGGTGCTCCAGGCCCCAGGACAGGTCAAGCGGCTTGCCCAGGCCAATGTCGAAGCTGCGCTGCAGGTCCAGGTTGCTGGTCAGCTGTGTGGCGACCCAGGTGCCCGATTCGAAATGGTTGGGCGTGGCCTCGCCCAGCGAGGCGTTCTGGTTGTGCGTGGTGCCTTGCAGCGCCTCGTTGCGCCCGTAGGTGCTGGACAGGTCCCAGGCCCATTCCCCGACATTGCCCTTGGCGCCGAAGGCGCCCTGCAGATCCTCTTCCTCGATGTACCAGGTGGGTGTGTAACCGCTGGGGTAACCGTTAGGCCCGGTGGTGATGGTGTTGGTGATGGTCGGCAGCCGGAAGTTCTGCCCCTGCTCGGCCTTGCGGTGTGAATAGGTGGTGAACGAATACAGGGCCAGGTCGTCGCTTAGCGGCAGCTCGGCGTTGTAGCCCAAGGTCAGCAGGTTGATCTTCGGTGTGCCGTAGCCGCCGTAGGTTGACTTGCCAGCCTTGTCGAAGGCTTCGGCATAGCTGTAGCCGTTAGCACTGGCCTTGTTGTCGTCGTTCTGGCTGCGCGCATCCAGGGCCAGCTGCACGATGCCGCTGTCGCCGATCTCGAAGCCCTTGTTCAAGCCTTGCTGCACGGTCTGCTTTTTGCCGTCGTAACCCTGGCCTGCGTTGGTCACCGAGGTGCCGGAAGCGTCGGCCTTGAGGATCACGTTGATCACCCCGGCGATGGCGTCGGAGCCGTACTGGGCAGCCGCGCCATCGCGCAGCACCTCGACGTGGTCGATGAGGCTGATGGGGATCAGGTCAAGGTCGGTGGGCGCAGCGCCCGCATGGATGCCGCTGATGTTCAGGGTGGCGCTGGTATGGCGGCGTTTGCCGTTCACCAGCACCAGCACCTGGGCCGCATTTAACCCGCGCAAGCTGGGCGCACGGGCCATGCCGCTGGCGTCCCAGCCGGTTTTCTCCGGCAGGGTGAAAGACGGCACGCTGGCACTGAGGGCTTCCATCAGGCCGGGTTTACCGGTTTGCTGCAGCTGCTTGGCGCTGATCACATCGATCGGCACAGGGCTTGTGGTGACCGTACGTTTTTCCGAGCCGCGGTTACCTGTGACGATCACGGTACCCAGCTGTGCCGGGTCGTTGGCCTGGGCTGTGGTTTCGGCAAATGCAGCAGGCGTGGCCAGGCCGGTGGTGCCAAGGGCCATGGTCAGCAGTGCGGGTTGCAGGCGCGGGCTGGGCAGTTTCAGGGCGTGAAGCATGTTCGCTCTCCATGAGCGCTGTTGAACAGCGGGTGCACAGGGGCCGCCCGCCGGGTGGTCCCGGCAGGCAAGCAATAGGGGTGGGTTAGCGGCGTTTCAGGGCGCTTTTGCAGCGACCGCTTCGATTTCGACCAGGGCGCCCGGCAGGGGCAGGGCCACCACTTGCAAGGCGGTGCGGGTTGGCTTTCTCGGTTGCTCGGCAGTGGCGAAAAACTCGGTGTAGGCGGCTTGCAGCCCGGCAAAATCCAGCTTGCCCTCAGTGGCCGGGTCGCCTACCAGAAACACCCTCAGCTGTACTACGTCACCCAGGCCCAGACCCTGGCTTTGCAGCGCAGCCTGGATCTTGTTCAGCACTGAGCGGGTCTGGGTTTCGGTGTTGCCATAGGCGGCAATGGTCTGTGGTGGTGCCTTGGGGTCGGCAACGTCGGGCAAGGTGCCGCTGACGAAGGTCAGCGAGGTGCCGGCGGGTACGGTGACCAGTTGCGAAATGGGGAACTTCGAGCCTGGCGGGTCGACACGCTTGATGGTGTCGGCCTGGGCGGTCAGTGCGGACAGTGACATGAAGGCTCCAAGCAGCAGGGCAGTTGTGTTCATCAAAGGGCTTCCTTGTTCAGGCGGCGACGCCGCGTTGCTGTTGCAGGGCGTGCCGGGCGATCTGCCCGACCACATGGCGGGCCGAGTCCGCAGCACTGTTCTGCCAGATACCCACCCCGCCATGGGCCAGTGCATCGCTGGCCAGCCAGGTGCGGCCTTGGGGCTGGTTGAGGTGCGAATAACCGGGCTCGGCAAGCACGTCATGGACAATCCACGGGCTTTCGCTGAACGGTACCTTGGACCAGTTGACCGCCACCCCACGCTGCAACTTGCCGGCGTGGCCCGGGTGCAGCGACTCCACGGCCTGGCGCGACGCTGCCAGTTGCTGCTCTGTCGAGCGCGTGGCAAATGTGCGCGCCACTTCGCCGGTGTTGTAGGTGCCCACCAGGATGCCCTGGGCACTGTTCAGGTGGTCGCTGGGGTACCACAGCAGCCGCGCTTCGTGGTTGATATAGGAGAGCCCGCCATAGATCTGGAACTCGCTTTCCCAAAACCGGGGTGCCTGCCAGGCCACCTTGTTGGCCAGGTCCGGCTTAGCCTGGGCGATGGCCGCCTGGGTGGTTTTGCCAAAGTTGTGGTCAACCCGGGCCAGCAGTGGCAGGGGGATGGTGACGATGGCGTAGTCGGCGGTTTCCACTTGGGACTTGCCGCTGCGCCGGTCACGCCAGGTAACCTGGCTACCGTTGTCTCCGGTGCGGATCGCCTGCACTTCGGCATGCAGTTGCACCTTGTCCTGCACCTTGGCGTACAGGGCCTTGGCAATCTGGTCCATGCCGCCGACCGGCTGGAACATGGTGGCGGAAAACTCCGGGATCTCGTCGAACACCAGCGGCAGCATCAGGTTAGGGTTGAGCAGTTGCTTGAGTGCCACTGGCTGGCGCTGGATCGGTGTCTGGTCGCCCGCCCCGGCGAAGCGGGTGTAGCCGGCGCGAACCGAGCCCTTGTAATGACGCTGCTCGTCGAGGTCACCGTATACCTTGAGAAAATCCAGCAAGGCCTTCTGATCGCCCGTGTCCAGCTCCTTGTCCAGCGCTTTGCCGCTGATGCTGCGCGACAGCAGTTCGCTGAGGTGTCCACGGGTGTCATTCACCGCCTGGCGCAGCAGTAACGGTGGCTGCGCAAGGTCCGGTTGGGCGAGGGCGTTGCGGCTGCTGTTGACCAGCACTTCCAGCGGCACGCCCAGCTCGCGGCAGTAGCCGAGGATGGTCAGGTGATGGCTGGGCAGGCGTGCGGGCCCTGCATTGAAATAGTGGCCGTTGTCGAACCGCACCTGCTGGCGGCTGCCGTCATTGTGCAGGACCTCGTCACCGTTGCGCAGCGTCCAGGCACGCCCGCCGATTCGCTCGCGGGCTTCCAGCACGCGCACGTCAAAACCGGCTTTGCCAAGTTCATAGGCTGCCACCAGGCCGCTGATGCCAGCCCCCACCACCAGCACGCGCTTGCCGTTGCCGGACGTGGTCGGCAGGCCCAGCGGCTGGAAGGTGCTGGCCGTGGCTGCTGCGGGCAACAGGCCCAGCGCGGACAGGCTGCCAAGCGCGGCGCCGTAGCTGCCAGCGGCCATCAGGTGGGCAATAAGGTCTCTACGGGTCAAGCCCATGGTGTGTTCTCCTTGCAAGTGGAAAGTGAGTCCGTTCAGCGCGGCGCTACAGCTCGTAGCGCACACTCAGCAGCACGGTGCGTGGGTCGTTGACCGAGTAGTAGGCGGTGCGGCTGGCGGCCGAGTAGGCGATGCTTTGCGGGTAGGCGCGGTCGAGCAGGTTCTTGACCGACAGGGTGGTGGTCCAGTGGCCGTCCGCGCTGGCATAGCTGGTGCTGGCATTCCAGAAGCCCTGGGCAGGTACTTCGTAGATGTCGGCGTTCAGCGGGTTGGCGTAGGAGCGGGTCTGGTACTGGTAGTCGGTGTTGGCCACCAGCTCACCCGGCAGGTTGACGGGCAGCGTCCAGTTCAGGCCAAGGCTGGCGTTCCATTGCGGTGCAAAGATCATTTCCTTGCCGTCGGCACTCACGCCTGGGCCACTGGCGTTCTGGAAGTCGTCGTACTGGCTTTTCAGGTAGCCCAGGTTGGCGGTCAGGCGCAGGTCGCGCGCCAGCAGCACGGTGTTTTCCAGTTCCACGCCGTAGGTGTGGGCACTGCCTACATTGGTGCGCAGGTTGGCGCTGATGGCTGGGTCCCAGGCATTGGTCTGCAGGTCGTCGTAGTCGTTATAGAAGAAGGCGATGTTGCTGCGCAGGCGGCCATCGGCAAAGTCGCCCTTGAAGCCCACCTCATAGGTGGTGACGTTTTCCGGCTCAAAGCCCTGCTCGGCAGCGGCGCGGGTTGGCGCGCGGTTGTCGAAGCCGCCGGCCTTGAAGCCCCGGGCCACATAGCCGTACTGCACCAGGTTGTCGCTCCAGGCGTACTCCAGGCCGATCTTGGGGCTGAGTGATGCCCAGGAGTCGCTGGTTTCGGCAGCGAAGTTGGTGCCAGTAATTGCTCTGTCGGTGGTGATGGCGTAGTTGGTGTAATCGAAGTGCTTGTGCTCGTGGGTGAAGCGCAGGCCGGTAGTCAGCGACAGGCGTGGGGTGAGCTTGTAATTGCTCTGCCCGTACAGCGCGTAGCTTTCGGTATCGGTGGTGCTGTATTGGCCGCTGGCATTGACCCGGTTTTGCGCCACCGAAAAGGTCAGGCTGTCGCGCTCGGCGCGGAAGCGCTCCTTGTACAGGTACACGCCGAGGGTGTAGCTGAACCTGTCGTATTCGCCGTTGAGCTGGAATTCCTGGGTGGCGTAGCGCTGCTTGTAGGTGATCAGGTTGTTCTGGATCGGTGACGCGGTGCCGCTGTTGGCCTGGCCGGAGTTGTCGTAGTCCACCGGCTGGTCGAATTCCGACCACGCCGTGACCGACTTGAAATTCAGGTGGTCATCGATGCTGTAGATCGCGCGCAGCACCGCGCTGCCCTGATCCAGCTGGTTCTTGGGGTCGAGGCTGCTGTAGGTCTTGAATTTGTCGAAATGGCCGTTGGCCGGGTTGAAGGGCGTATAGCTGGTGGTATCGCCACGGTCGAAGGTGCCGGCCAGGGTCAGTTGCACGTCCCAGGGCGAATCCTGCGGGGCCAGGCGCAGCTTGCCGCGGTAGGACTGGATGTCGATGTTGTTGACATCCTTGTCACGGGTGCGGTTGTACACGGTGCCGTCGCGGGTCAGGCGGATCGCTGAAAAGCTGCCGAACAGGGTGTTGTCCACCAATGGCCCGCTGACAAGCAGGCGCCCGTTCTGTGCATTGAAGTTGCCGGCACCCAGCTCGACGAAGGCGCGGGCCTGCTGGGTCGGGTCGCGGGTGATTACCCGTATCGCGCCGGCTGCACTGTTGCGCCCGTACAGGGTGCCTTGTGGGCCGCGCAGCACCTCAACGCGCTCCACGTCGTTGAAGTCCAGCATCGAAGAAATCGCCCGCGGGATGTACAGGTCGTCGGCGTAGACCGCAACAGCCGCTTCCTGGATCGGGTCGGTCTCGCCAATGCCGCGTATGCCGTAGGTTTGTGCGCTGTAGGAAATGGATTGGCGGTTAAGCGTCAGGTTGGGCACCCGGCCAGACAGGTCGCGGATGTTGTTGATCTGCGCGTCCTGCAGGGTGCGCTCGTCGAAGGCGCTGATCGCCAGCGGGGTTTTCTGCAGGTTTTCTTCCCGGTGCTCCGCCGTGACGGTGACGGTTGGCAGCTTGTCGCCAGGCTTTTCGACAGGCTCGGCGAAGGCTGTGGGCGTGAACAGGGCGAACGCAACGGCGGCGGACAGGTGATGGCGAACAGGGTAGGGCAAGGGCTTCATGCTGCAGCTTCCAGATAACCAGCATCGAATGGGATTTCGGATACCTGGATACCGGAGCCGGGTGAGGTGACCTGAGGCTGAAGGAGGTATTAGGTTCCTTTGCCTCCGCCAGTCAGGGGTCGGTCTGGTGAGAACATATCTCTATGAAAAACGCTTTTGAAATACTTTTTCAACCTAAGCTAATATTCTCAAAAATGATTAAATCAAATTTGTAAAATCGAAAAAGTGCATTTTTTGTGATGCCTGGGCGGGTGTTCTCCTTACGCCTGGTAGATCTTCGTCAGCAACCGCAACAACTGCCCGCGTTCCTCATCATCCAGCGCCGAGGTCGCCTCGCGGTCGCTGTCATGGGCAATTTGCTTCAGTTCCTTCAACAGCGCTTCACCCGCTTTGCTCAGAAAAATCCCGTAAGAGCGCTTGTCGGGCTTGCACCGCACGCGCACGGCCAGGGCTCGTTCCTCCAGCTTGTTCAGCAGGGGCACCACCTGCGGTGGCTCGATCGCCAGCGACCGCGCCAGGTCCGCCTGCATCAACCCAGGGTTCTGCTCGATCACCGCCAGCGCCGAGAACTGCGCCGGGCGCAGGTCGTGTGCCGAGAGCCGGCCAATAAGGTTCTGAAACAGCTTCAATTGGGCGCGGCGCAGGGCGTAACCGATCAAGTCTTCAAGCACTCCATCCGCAGCTGCAGCGGGCATGGAAGCGGTTTCGGTAGTGCGGGCAGACCTTGCCATGGGGGTACAGGCTCCTGGCTCATGGATAAGAAAGTTACCCAGTCTGCCTGCCTTGGCGTAATCCGGCTAGAGGAGTGTCTGGGAAATCACCGTCCAACAGGCAGTGCAGGAAAGATAATTTTCATAATAGTTAATTGACATAACTAATTAGCTCGCTTAGCTTGGTGTTCACCACCTCGAACAACAAGAGTGCAGAACCATGAGCAAATACGAAGGCCGCTGGGCTACCGTGAAGGTCGAACTGGAGTCGGGCATTGCCTGGGTCACCCTCAACCGCCCGGAAAAGCGCAATGCCATGAGCCCCACGCTGAACCGGGAAATGGTCGACGTGCTGGAAACCCTGGAGCAGGACAGCGACGCCGGGGTGCTGGTGCTGACTGGGGCAGGTGAGTCGTGGACCGCAGGCATGGACCTGAAGGAATACTTCCGTGAAGTGGACGCCGGCCCGGAAATCCTCCAGGAAAAAATCCGCCGCGAAGCCTCGCAATGGCAATGGAAGCTGTTGCGCATGTACGCCAAGCCGACTATCGCCATGGTCAACGGCTGGTGCTTTGGCGGCGGCTTCAGCCCGCTGGTGGCCTGCGACCTGGCCATCTGTGCCGACGAGGCCACCTTTGGCCTGTCGGAAATCAACTGGGGCATCCCGCCGGGCAACCTGGTCAGCAAAGCCATGGCCGATACCGTTGGCCACCGTCAGTCGCTGTACTACATCATGACCGGCAAGACGTTCGGCGGGCCTAAAGCCGCCGAGATGGGGCTGGTTAACGAAAGCGTGCCGCTGGCGCAATTGCGCGACGTCACCCGCGAACTGGCGCTCAACCTGCTGGAAAAGAACCCGGTGGTGCTGCGTGCGGCCAAGCACGGCTTCAAGCGCTGCCGCGAACTGACCTGGGAGCAGAACGAAGACTACCTGTACGCCAAGCTCGACCAGTCCCGCCTGCTGGACACCGAAGGCGGGCGCGAGCAGGGCATGAAGCAGTTCCTGGACGACAAGAGCATCAAGCCAGGCCTGCAGGCCTACAAGCGCTGAGTTCAAGCGGGCTGGGCCATTACCGGTCACAGCCTGCAGATATTCCCGACAAGTACAAAAAGAGGAATAAGCATGTTGCAGGTGCCTTTGCTGATCGGCGGGCGGGCGTGCCCCGCCAGTGACGGACGTACTTTCGAACGCTGCAATCCGGTCACCGGCGAAGGGGTGTCGCAAGCCGCCGCCGCCACGCTGGCCGATGCTGATGCGGCGGTAGCCGCTGCCAGTGCTGCGTTCCCGGCCTGGGCCGCCTTGGCGCCCGGCGAGCGCCGCAGCCGGTTGTTGGCCGGTGCAGACTTGCTGCAGGCGCGGGCAAACGAGTTCATCGCGCTGGCGGGTGAAACCGGGGCCATGGCCAACTGGTATGGCTTCAACGTGAAACTGGCCGCCAACATGCTGCGCGAAGCTGCAGCCATGACCACGCAGATAACCGGCGAAGTCATCCCATCGGATGTACCCGGCAGTTTCGCCATGGCCTTGCGCGCACCCTGTGGCGTGGTGCTGGGCATCGCGCCCTGGAACGCGCCGGTCATACTTGCCACCCGGGCCATCGCCATGCCGCTGGCGTGCGGCAACACGGTGGTGCTCAAGGCATCGGAGCTGAGCCCGGCAGTGCATCGGCTGATCGGCCAGGTGTTGCACGATGCAGGCCTGGGTGATGGCGTTGTCAACGTGATCAGCAATGCCCCGCAAGACGCCCCGGCCATCGTCGAACGGCTGATCGCCAACCCGGCCGTGCGCCGCGTGAATTTTACCGGTTCTACCCACGTCGGGCGCATTGTCGGTGAGCTGGCCGCTCGGCACCTCAAGCCAGCCTTGCTGGAGCTGGGCGGCAAAGCCCCGTTGCTGGTACTGGACGACGCCGACCTGGACGCCACAGTCGAAGCCGCGGCGTTTGGTGCCTACTTCAACCAAGGGCAGATCTGCATGTCCACGGAGCGGCTGGTGGTGGACAGTCGCATCGCCGATGCCTTCGTCGAGAAGCTGGCGGCGAAGGTGACCGGGCTGCGCGCCGGCGACCCGCAGGCCAGTACGTCAGTGCTCGGCTCACTGGTCAGCGGTGCGGCTGGTGAGCGCATCAAGGCCTTGATCGACGATGCCGTGGCCAAGGGCGCACGCCTGGTATGCGGCGGCCAGCTGCAGGGCAGCATCCTGCAGCCGACCCTGCTCGATCACGTCGACAACAGCATGCGCCTGTACCGCGAGGAGTCCTTCGGGCCGGTGGCGGTGGTGTTGCGCGGTGAGGGTGACGAGGCCCTGCTGAAGCTGGCCAACGACTCCGAGTTCGGCCTGTCGTCAGCCATCTTCAGCCGCGACACCAGCCGTGCGCTGGCCTTGGCCCAGCGGGTGGAGTCGGGCATTTGCCACATCAATGGCCCGACCGTGCACGACGAGGCGCAGATGCCGTTTGGCGGGGTCAAGTCGAGTGGCTACGGCAGCTTCGGCAGCCGCACGGCCATCGACCAGTTCACCCAGCTGCGCTGGGTCACCCTGCAGCATGGCCCGCGGCATTATCCCATCTGAGCAACACGCGATTGGCCGCCACCGGCAGCGCCGGGCGGCGGCAGGATGTACAACAAGAACAAGGAGCAACCTGCGTGAATACCGAAGCCCGCTTACGGTCGTCCGACCCTGGCCAATGCACGCCCTACCGGCAGGTGTCCATCGGGCACCCTCAGGTGCAGGTCAGTGAAGCCGACGGCATCCTGCGCATGCAGCCGGTCGAGCCGCTGGCGCCGCTGCCTGCGCGCTTGCTCGACCGGCTGCTGCACTGGGCGCAGATGCGCCACGATACAGTTTTTATTGCCGCGCGTGAGCCTGACGGCGCCTGGCGCGAGATCACCTATGCGCAAATGCTCAGCCAGGTGCGCACCATCGCCACCCACCTGCTGGGCTTTGGCCTGAGCGCCGAGCGGCCGTTGGCGCTGTTTTCCGGCAATGACATCGAGCATCTGCAGATTGCGCTGGGCGCCATGTATGCCGGCATCCCGTATTGCCCGGTGTCGCCGGCCTATGCGCTGCTGTCGCAGGACTTTGCCAAGCTGCGGCATGTGTGCCAGGTGTTGACCCCCGGCCTGGTGTTCACCACCGATACTCAGCCGTTTTTGCGCGCCTTCGATGCCGTGCTTGATGCGTCGGTACCCGTGGTCAGCATGCGCGGCGAAGCGCCGGGGCGTGGGCACTTGAGCTTCGACAGCCTGCTGCAACCGTGCGACACCGCTGCTGGCGATGCAGCGTTTGCCGCCACCGGGCCCGACACCATCGCCAAGTTCCTCTTCACGTCGGGCTCCACCAAACTGCCCAAGGCAGTGATCACCACCCAGCGCATGCTCTGCGCCAATCAGCAGATGTTGCTGCAGACCTTTCCGGTGTTTGCTGAAGAGCCGCCGGTGCTGGTGGACTGGCTACCCTGGAACCACACCTTTGGCGGCAGCCACAACCTTGGCATCGTACTGTACAACGGTGGCAGTTTTTACCTGGACGCGGGCAAACCCACCCCGCAAGGCTTCGGCGAAACCTTGCGCAACCTGCGCGAAATCTCGCCAACAGCCTACCTGACCGTACCCAAGGGCTGGGAAGAGCTGGCCAAGGCACTGGAACAGGACGCCCAGTTGCGTGACGTGTTCTTCGCCCGCATCAAGCTGTTCTTCTTCGCCGCCGCGGGCCTGTCGCAAAGCGTATGGGACCGCCTGGACCGCATCGCCGAGCAGCACTGTGGCGAGCGCATCCGCATGATGGCTGGCCTGGGCATGACCGAAGCGGCGCCGTCCTGCACCTTCACCACCGGGCCGTTATCGATGGCCGGTTATGTGGGGCTGCCGGCGCCGGGTTGCGAAGTGAAGCTGGTACCCCAGGCCGACAAGCTGGAGGCGCGCTTCCGTGGCCCGCACATCATGCCGGGGTACTGGCGTTCGCCGCAGCAAACCGCCGAAGCCTTTGACGAGGAGGGCTTCTACTGCTCTGGCGATGCGCTGAAACTGGCCGACCTGCAGCAGCCCGAGCAGGGGCTGATGTTCGATGGCCGTATCGCCGAGGACTTCAAGTTATCGTCCGGGGTATTCGTCAGTGTCGGCCCGCTGCGTAACCGAGCGGTACTGGAAGGCTCGCCCTATGTGCAGGACATCGTGGTAACCGCGCCGGACCGCGAGTGCCTGGGGTTGCTGGTGTTCCCGCGTTTGCCCGAGTGCCGGGCACTTGCTGGCCTGGCGGCCGATGCCAGTGATGCCGAGGTGCTGGGCTGCGAAACGGTACGCCACTGGTTTGCCGCGTGGCTGGCGCGCCTGAACCGTGACGCCCAGGGCAACGCCAGCCGCATCGAGTGGCTGGCGCTGCTCGAAGAGCCGCCGTCGATCGACGCGGGCGAAATCACCGACAAGGGTTCGATCAACCAGCGTGCGGTGCTGCAGCGGCGGGCCGTGCAGGTAGATGCGTTGTACCGCGGTGAAGGCCCGACCCAGCTGCACGCACAGGGTCGGTCATGAGCAGTGCCGGCCTGTGTACAGCGTTCGATGACGCAGCCATTGTGGGCATGGTGCGTACCCCCTGGGTAGACCTGGGCGGCGCACTGTCCGCTGTGTCGCCCATCGACCTGGGGATCAAGGCCGGGCGTGCGGTGCTGGCTCGGGCAGGTATTGCCCCGCAGGCGGTGGACAGCGTGCTCGCCGGCAGCATGGCCCAGGCCAGTTTCGATGCCTACTTCCTGCCGCGCCATGTGGGCTTGTACTGCGGCGTGCCTCAGGCCGTCCCGGCGCTGGCGGTGCAACGTATCTGCGGCACCGGCCTTGAACTGTTGCGCCAGGCCGGCGAGCAGCTGCGCAGTGGCGCCCAGCAGGTGCTGTGCGTGGGCGCCGAGTCGATGTCGCGCAACCCGGTTGCGGCCTACGAACATCGAAACGGTTTTCGGCTGGGTGCGCCGGTCGGCTTCAAGGACTTCCTCTGGGAAGCGCTGTACGACCCCGCTGCCGGGGTGGATATGATCGGTACTGCTGACAACCTGGCGCGTGAGTACGGCTTGCACCGTGAATGCGTGGATGCCTGGGCCTTGCGCAGCCACCAGCGCGCCTTGCGCGCCCAGCAGCAGGGCTGGTTCGATGAGGAGATCGTCGGTGTCACGGCTGAGGCATTCGATATTGAAGGCTGCTTGCCACGCGGGATCGAGCTGCCCCGTGGGGTAAGCGAAATCAGCCGGGACAGCCACCCACGCACGACGGATGCTGCAGCGTTGGCCCGGCTGCGTGCGGTGCACCGTGACGGCGTACAAACGGCGGGCAACAGTTGTGCAGTAGTCGATGGCGCTGCCGCAGCTGTGGTGGCGCGCTACTCAGCCTGTACCCGGCTGCCGTTGGCGCGCTTGCTGATGGCCACGGCGGTTGGTGTGTCGCCGCACACCATGGGCATCGGGCCTGCCCCAGCCATCGCGCTGCTGCTGGAACGCAGCGGCCTGCGCCTGGCGCAGATCGACCGTTTCGAAATCAACGAGGCCCAGGCTGCCCAGGTGCTGGCCGTGGCCCGGGCGCTGCAGCTCGATGTGGAAAAGCTCAACGTTCATGGTGGTGCCATCGCCCTGGGCCACCCTTTGGCCGCCACCGGCCTGCGGCTGGTGCACACCCTGGCTCGGCAACTGCGCCGGGACGGCCTGCGCTACGGGATCGCAGCCGCCTGCATCGGTGGCGGCCAAGGCATGGCGCTGCTGATCGAAAACCCCCAATTCACGGCTTGAACGCGAGGTAGCCCATGCCCTGGAAGGCGCCATTGGCGGACATGCAATTCGTGCTGCAACACTGGCTGCGGGCCGAGCAGGGCTGGCAGGCAATGCCTCCCTATGCAGATATCGATCTCGACCTGGCCACTCAGGTGCTGGAAGAGGCCGCCCGCTTCAGTGAACAGGTGCTGGCCCCGCTGAATGCACCGGGCGATCGCCAAGGCTGCCGCCTGGACGACGGTGATGTACGCACGCCGGAGGGTTTTGCGGCGGCCTATCGAGCCTATGTCGAGGGTGGTTGGCCGGCGCTGGCCTGTGCCCCGGAACTCGGCGGGCAAGGGCTGCCCCAGGTGCTGGATGCTGCCTTGCAGGAGATGCTGTTCGCCAGCAATCACGCCTGGGCCATGTACACCGGCATCGCCCATGGCGCCTACCTGTGCCTGAAAACCCATGCGTCTGACGAACTGCAGGCGCGCTATCTGCCGGGCATCGTCAGCGGCGAGACCTTGCCGACCATGTGCCTGACCGAGCCTCAGGCCGGCAGTGACCTCGGCTTGCTACGTTGTCGCGCTGAACCCATGGGCGACGGCCGCTACGCCGTCACCGGCAACAAGTTGTTCATTTCTGGCGGCGACCACGACCTGACACACGACATCGTGCATCTGGTGCTGGCGCGGCTAACGGATGCGCCAGCGGGCAGCCGTGGTTTGTCGCTGCTGCTGGTGCCGAAATGGCTGGACGATGGCCAGCGCAATGCCGTGTACTGCGATGGCCTTGAGCACAAGCTGGGCATTCGCGGCAGCGCCACCTGCGCGCTGCGTTTCGAAGGGGCCAGCGGCTGGCTGGTGGGGCAGGCGCACGGTGGCCTGGCCGCCATGTTCGTGATGATGAACTCGGCCAGGCTGCATGTCGGCCTGCAGGGGCTGGCGCATGCCCAGGCGGCTTGGCAGTACGCCAGCGCGTACGCCTGGGAGCGCCGGCAGATGAATGCACCGGGGCAGGCCAAGGGCGCTGCCGACCCCATTCACCTGCACCCTGCCATGCGCCGCATCTTGCTGGAGCTGCGTGTGCGCACCGAAGGCATGCGGGCCCTGGGCTACTGGGCAGCGCACTGGCTGGATATTGCCGATGCATCAGCTGACCTCGCACAACGGGCGAAGGCCTCGAAGCTGGCAGCGCTGTTGACGCCCATCATCAAGGCCGTGTTCACCGACCTCGGTTTCAACCTGGCCAGCAAGGCGCTGCAGGTGTTCGGCGGCTATGGCTACACCTGCGAGTTCGCCATCGAGCAAACGCTGCGCGACAGCCGCATTGCGATGATCTACGAAGGCACCAATGAAGTGCAGGCCAACGACTTGCTGCTGCGAAAGGTGCTGGGGGATGGGGGCGAAGGCTTTGCGCTGCTGCTGGTCGAGCTGCGGCAGGAAACGGGTGCGGGCGAGGAGGGCGATGCGTTGCGCAGGGTTTGCGACACGCTGGAAATGGTGCTTGCCAAGGTGCAGCTCAGCGCAGCAGACGACCCCGAGTACCCGTACCGGGCCGCGGGCGACTTTCTGCAACTTTGCGGTACAGCCTTGCAGGCCTATGCCTGGGCCCGCACGTGCCGCTGCATCCAGGCGCTGCCTGTCGACGCGCCGCAGCGCCTGGAAAAGCAGGAAAGTGCCCGTTACTTCTTCGACTACCTGTTGCCCGATTTCGACCGGCAGGTGGCGGCCATCGACGCGGCCGCAGCACCTTTGCCGTTTATTCACCAACCGTTCTGAACCCTACGTGTGAGGTCGCCATGAACACCGGCTGCGGTTGCCGCGCCGAGGGCCGGTAGCGCATGCACCGGTCTGCCGAGCACAGGTGCGAACCGCCCTTGATCACGGCCACTTTCACCCCAGGTTCGGCGGGGTCGAAGCTTTGGTCCAGGGTGGGTCCTGGCGGGTCGAGGGCGGCGTCACGCTGTGGGTCGTGGCCAGGACGATAGCCCGTTCGGGTCAGTTCCCACACATTGCCCCCGGCATCGAACAGGCCAAAGCGGTTGGCCGGAAAGCAGCCCACCGGTGAAGTACCGGTGAAGCCGTCGGCTGCCGCGTTGTGATATGGAAACTGGCCCTGCCAGGTATTGGCCATGATCCGGCCTTTGGGCAGTTCCGTTTTGCCCCAGCTGAAGTCGGCATCCTGCAAGCCTCCGCGCATGGCGTATTCCAGCTGGGCCTCGGTGGGAAGCGTGCGCCCGGCCCAGTGGGCATACGCCTGGGCATCTTCAAGCGCCACCTGCACCACCGGGTGGTTTTCCAGCCCCGCCAAGCTGCTGCCCGGGCCTTGCGGGTGACGCCAGCTCGCCCCAGGGATGAATTGCCAGCCAGGGCTGAGCACGTCCGGCCCTTGCTGGAATACCATCGCGCCAGGCACCCGCAGGTGCTCGGGCAGGGTGGGGTCGTCCTTGAAGCTGATGCCCCGCTCGGCATGGGTGAGGTAACCGGTAGCGGCTACGAAGCGTTCAAACTGGGCGTTGGTGACCGGATGCACATCGATCCAGAAATCCGCCACGCTAGCCGTATGGGGCGGGCCTTCTTCGTCGTAGAAGCGGTCCGAGCCAAAGCTGAACGTGCCGCCTGGCACGCGCACCAGGCCGTCACGCCAGGCGCCCTGGCGTGCTGCGGGCAGGCCACTGTAGCCGTTGCACAGCAGCACCGGCGCCGGGGCTTCTGGCCAGGCGCTGTAGCCCACGGCGAGCAGGCCGGCGGCGACCAGTGCGCAGCCGGCTACTCGGGCAATCATGGCTTGCTGGCCACGGTCGGGGTGGCCGGTTTGGCGGGGCTTGCGGGGTGGCCATCGGCGTCGATAGCGATATTGCTGCGCTGCGCATACGCTTTCCAGTCGCGCAGCATGCTGGCGACCTGCTCGGGGTGATCGGCAGCGATGTCGTGGTGCTCACCGGGGTCTTTGCCCAGGTCGTACAGGTGCCAGGCCGGCTTGCCATCGGTGGCATCCCACAGCAGTTTCATCGGGCCTTTGCGCAACGAGGCGCTGCCGTTGATTTCCCAGCCCAGGGCTTCGTCCTCGGCATGTATTCGCGTGTCCTGGCCCTGCAGGTAGGCCAACGCCGAGGTGCCTTGCGGCGGCACGATATCGCGTTCCCGGTATTTGATGCCGGGCATGGGGGCACCCGCCAGTTGCAGCAGGGTGGGCATGATGTCTCTGACGCTGGCCAGTTCTTCGCTGCGCCCAGGCTTGATCGTTGCCGGGTAATAGACAAAGGCGGGCACGCGGATGCCGCCTTGGTAGGTCGTCATCTTGTAGCGACGGCTGGGCAGGGCGCTGACCTGGGCCCAGGCCGGGCCGATCATCAGGAACGAGGCAGGTTTGCCGTAGTTGTCCAGGTTGTTGTCAAAATGCTGCTTGATCCAGTTCGGGTCGACGCGGGTAGCGTTTTCCGGCC
Organism: Pseudomonas sp. XP2; assembly: GCF_053557975.1. Classification (NCBI taxonomy): domain Bacteria; kingdom Pseudomonadati; phylum Pseudomonadota; class Gammaproteobacteria; order Pseudomonadales; family Pseudomonadaceae; genus Pseudomonas; species Pseudomonas sp. XP2. The sequence goes on along the minus strand of NZ_JBNRIK010000014.1, from coordinate 139,657 downwards.
CGTTGTCGGACATGAACAGGATCAGCGTGTTATCCAGCTCGCCGGCCTTGCGCAGGTGATCTACCAGCCGACCGACTTCGGCATCCAGTGCGGCGACCATGGCTGCGTACACCTCCATGGTGCGCGCTGACTGGCGTTGCTGCTCAACGGTCAGTGATGCCCAGCTCGGCACGCCCTCCAGTTGCGCTTGGCGCGGGAAGTCCGCCGGCACCAGCCCGGCTTTGCGCTGGCGCTCCAGGCGTGCGTGGGCAATGGCCTCGTAACCCTGATCGTAGCGGCCGCGGTACTGCGCCAGGTATTTGTCTGGCGCCTGCAAGGGCCAGTGTGGCGCGGTGTAGGCGGCGAAGGCGAAGAAGGGTTTTTGGCTGGCCTTGCCTTCGTCGATGGCGGAAATCAGGCGGTCAGTGAACCAGGTGCTTGAGTAGAAGTCGTCGGGCAGTTCGATGGGTTTGCCGTTGTGCTGGAACGTTGCGCTGTAGTTCGACTGCAAGTCCATGTTGGCTTGCTTGAAGTGCGCAGCGCCCCCTTCCAGCAGCACGTAGGCCTGGTCGAAACCGCGATTTTGCGGCTGCTGAGCGGGCTGCATGCCCAGGTGCCATTTGCCAGATATGTAGGTGCGGTACCCGGCATCGTGCAGCAGTTCGGCCAAGGTGGCGACGTTGGCCCCGAGCACGCCTTCGTAGCCTGCGCGCACTTCGGAACCCGAGGGCAGCCGTTTGCGTGCTTCGGCCATCATGCCCAGCCCGGCAATGTGCGGGTCGTTGCCCGACATCAGCATTGCGCGGGTGGGGGAGCAACTGGGCGCGGCATGAAAGTCCAGCATCAGGCGGCCGTCGGCCAGTAGCTGGTCCAGATGCGGGGTCTGGATTTCGCTTCCAAGCGCAGACAAGTCGGAAAAGCCGAGGTCATCGGCAACAATAAGCAGAATGTTTGGTTGCTTAACGGTTGGCGCAGCCAGGCTTTGGCTTGCGCCAAGCATCAGCAGGCCGAGGGCAGCAAGGGGTTTGAGGCAGTTCATGTAGGTGCTCTTGTTGTTTTAATGAGTGTTTAGACGCGTATGACCGCGTAGCAGACAGCGCGCAAGGCCAATAGTAGCCATCAATGGCGCCATATCGCAGCACCTGCGTGCATAAGCGTTCGATCAGCGAACGCTCAATGCCGCCTGCCTCTTGCGGGCAGTCGATTGGCTATTGACGGCAAGATGATTAACAAAAATAATCGTTAACAGAGTTATCCAATTTTATAAAAACAAGTAAAGGGAAATTCTGATGACGAGGTCGTTGAACCGGGCGTTGGTGCCCGTTGTGCTGCTTTCGCTGTGCCAGTGCGTGCAAGCGGCCAGTCCGCTTGAAGACAGCCGGCCAGGCAGGCCTGGCGCCCCGCGCTGGGTCGAGGACTACCGTTTTCTGGATGACCCCGCCAAGGCCGGCGACCCGTTCGATGGGCTGCGCTACCATCGTTTGTCCGAGTCGGCCTGGCTGCAACTGGGGGCTGAGGCGCGTTATCGCGCCGACGTACTGAACAAGCCCTTCTTCGGCTTGCGTGGCCTGAACGACGATTCCTATTTGTTGCAGCGCTTGCAAGCGCATGCTGACCTGCACCTGTTTGATGACGCCCTGCGCACCTTCGTGCAGGTCGAGAACACCCGTGCATTCGGCAAAGACCTGTACTCACCTAATGACGAAGGCCGAAATGAAATCCGCCAGGCATTCATCGACTTCAATCACGATTTTGCTGCGGGGCGCTATACGACGCGGGTCGGGCGCCAGGAGATGGCCTTCGGCGACCAGGTGTTCGTCACTTACCGTGATGTGCCCAACCTGCGCTTGAGCTTCGATGGCGTGCGTGCCAGCCTCAACCTCAAGGACGGGCGCAAGCTCGATGCCTTTGCCGTCAGGCCGTTGAAAACAGGTGAAGACAGCTGGGACGATGGCAGTAACAACGCGGTGAAGTTTTACGGTCTGTACGGCACCCTGCCGCTGACGGCCGTATGGAACATGGATTTGTTCGCGTTCGGCCTGCAAACCGATGACCGCAGCCTGGCCGGCGAGGCTGGGGACGAACAGCGCTACACCTACGGCACGCGCCTGTTTGGCCGCTATCAGGCCTTGGACTGGAGCTGGAACCTGGCCGGGCAGGGCGGCCACCTGGGCGGCGCCTCGATCCGTGCCTGGGCAGTGTCGAGCGACAGTGGTTACACCTTCGACCACCCCTGGCAGCCGCGCCTGGGCATGCGTGCCGACGCCGCCAGCGGTGATAGCGACCCAGGCGACGGCAAGGTCGGCACCTTCGACCCGCTGTTCCCGCGAAACGGCGTTTACGGTGAGGCCAGCCTGACCACCTTGAGCAACGTGATCGTGGTCGGGCCTACGTTCGGCTTCTCGCCCTGGCGCACGGTGCGCTTCGAACAAGGCGTGCTCGAAGTCTGGAAGCAGCGCGAAGAGGATGGCGTGTACATGCCTGGCATGAGCATGCTGGCCAACACCCGCGGCACCGGCCGGCATGTGGGCACCATCTACCGCGCCAACACCCGATGGCTGGCGACGCCCAACCTCACGCTGGATCTCGACATGAAGTACTACGACGTAGGTTCCGCCATCAAGGAAGCCGGTGGCGAAGACTCGTCGTTCGTTTCCTTGCGTGCCACGTTCAGGCTTTGACTTCCCGACCCATAACAACAAAAGGGGCCATACATGAGTGATTCATCCTCATCTTCAAGCAAGCCGGTGCTTACCATCGGCCTGTGTTTTCTGGTGGCGCTGCTGGAAGGGCTGGACCTTCAGGCCACCGGGGTTGCTGCACCGCACATGGCCAAGGCATTCGCGCTGACGCCCGCCATGCTTGGCTGGGTATTCAGTGCCGGGCTGCTGGGGCTGTTGCCGGGGGCGTTCATTGGCGGCTGGCTGGCCGACCGCCTGGGCCGCAAGGCAATCCTGATCGTGGCGGTGCTGCTGTTCGGCGGCTTCTCGCTGGGTACCGCCCACGCTGATACATACACCTCGTTGCTGATCGCGCGCCTGATGACCGGGTTGGGATTGGGGGCAGCCTTGCCGATCCTGATTGCCCTGGCCAGCGAGGCCGCGCCGCAGCGCCTGCGCAGCACGGCGGTGAGCGTCACCTATTGCGGCGTGCCCTTGGGAGGGGCGATCGCGTCGGTCATCGGCATGGCCGGCCTGGGCGAGGACTGGAGGGCGGTGTTCTACGTGGGCGGTATCGCCCCCATTGCGATTGCCTTTGTGCTGATGGTGTGGCTGAAGGAGTCCCAGGCGTTCCGTGCCCAGCCTGCTGCCAGCACCGGCGGCAACGGCATGCTGGCCCAGCTGTTCGGCCCGGGGCAGGTAAGCCGTACCCTGTTGCTGTGGGTGGCGTGCTTTTTCACGCTAACCGTGCTGTACATGCTGCTCAACTGGTTGCCGTCGTTACTGATCGGGCAGGGCTACAGCCGTCCTCAGGCAGGTGCGGTGCAGATACTGTTCAACCTAGGGGGCGCAGCAGGCTCGTTCCTCACCGGGCGAATGATGGACCGAGGCTTGGCGGGGCGGGCCGTTTTCATTGCGTATGCTGGCATGCTCGCTTCGTTGGCAGGCCTTGGGTTGTCGACCAGCTTCGGCCTGATGCTGCTGGCAGGATTTACCGCAGGCTATTGCGCCATCGGTGGCCAGCTGGTGCTGTATGCACTTGCGCCGACGTTGTATTCGACCCACGTGCGTGCGACCGGCGTGGGGGCTTCGGTGGCTGTAGGGCGCCTGGGGTCGATGGCCGGGCCATTGGCTGCAGGGCAGATTTTGGCGGCCGGGGCCGGTGTAGGTGGTCTGCTGCTGGCAGCGTCACCTGGCCTTGTAGTAGCGGCATTGGCGGCGCGTGCGTTGCTGGGGCAGCGTAGCCGCCCGGCCGTCAATACCCCTGTCGAGGAAGTTGCTCGCTAGACAGGCTGGATGGCACCGGCAACGCCGGTGTCGTCCTGCTCCTGCACAGGCGTGTCGAGCGGGGAGCGCGTCGTTGAACGCTCCCTGTTCGCCACCCCGAACGGCACATGCACCATCGGCAAATCACCTGCCGGCGACTGCAGGTGACTGCGCTGGTCGTCAAAGAAGACATGCGGCTTGAGAATCGACAGCACCCTGGGTTTCTCCATCCCGCCGAGAAAGAAGCACTCATCCGGCGACACCCCCCAATCCTTCAACGTCGTCACCACCCGCTCATGTGAGGGCGCATTGCGCGCTGTCACAATGGCAATCCGCAAGATCCGCTTGTACGCCGGGTCCTCGGCCAGCTTGCGGTCCTCCAGCATGCGTATCAGCGACAGCTTGCGGTACAAGTCCGCCAACGGCCCGGGCGAATGTGGAATGCCCTTGTGCACGCGCTCGTGCTCTTGAAAATCGTCCAGGTTGTCGTTGCGCTTGTACACGCTTTCCGCCTCGTCGTCGGCAATCACACCATCGAAGTCGAAGGCCACCCGCAATTCAGTGTCGATCTCGTCATCGTAGATGCGCGTCGGCAGCACCCGCCCGGCCGGGTAGTTGGCATCGATGGCTTTCTGCACGTCTTCCTCGTTGGCACTGAGAAACAGCGAGGCATTGAATGCCGGGATGTACTCGTAGGGCGAGCGACCCGACATGAACGCTGCGCGAGTGATGTCCAGCTGATAGTGGTTGATCGATCGAAACACCCGCAGGCCGGTTTCCGGGGAGTTGCGCGAAAGCAGCACCACTTCTACCGGCAGTTGAGCGGGAAAGGCCTGGTTGATGCTCAGGAAGCGGCGGATGAACGGGAACGCCACGCCTTTGGGGAATGGCTCGTCCAGGTTCTGCTGCTGGTGATGGCGGTACGCCTCGACCCCCTGGGTCTTGTAGATGTCGTCCGAGACGGTGAGGTCGAACAGCGCACTCGAGGCAACGCCAATGACCAGTTTCTGTTCGATGGGGTAGGGCATTGAGCAACTCCTGAACCTGTGCTGAAGGGAAGTGTACGCCTGCGCAGCGACGAAAGCCCCCAGGCCTGCGGTGCCCTCGTTACCCGATCAACTGCTCAATTCTCTCGTTGGCCGGTGGATTCAGTGATGCCAATTTGATAGCTTTCCGCCCTTTACCGCTGTATCCGGACAGAAATTGATGAACCAGCCATACGAACCCAAGCAACAGCTCGACGACCTGCCGGCGCCGGCCGAGGGCCATGCTTTCTGCAGGCAAGAGGTGGAGCGCCTTGAAAGTGTGCAGGCCCAGCATGCACTCGAACTGGCTGCGCTGCAGGCCAGTGGCGAGGCGCAGAACCGGAAGCTGGTGGCAAGTACCCTGGCCCGCGTGCAGAAGGAAGGGGCGATTCGCAAGAGCCTTGAGCAGTACCAGGAGCAACTGGCCGCGAGCAACCTGGCACGGGACGCGTTGTCCACCACTGTGACTACGGCGTTGAAGCGGCTAGCGCTGGCCACCAGCACCCAGGCTCAGCGCGTTGACAGCGTCGAGGCGCGTCTGGCCAGCCTGGCTGAGCGCCAGCGTGAATGCGAGCTGCAATTGCAGCAGCTGGCCGGCCCTGGCTGGGCGGCGTACCTGGAGCGCAATGCTGTGCCATTGGTAGCGCTGGCGGTGGCCGTTTTTGCGCTGGGGCTGAACCTGTTCGGTTGAACGCAACTTGAAGGCACATGCCCAATGGGCGCGTGCAGTCCATACGTAATGACTGGGGCTGCTATGCGGCCCATCGCGGGCATGCCCGCGCCCACAGGGCTCAGCGCCGAGCCGCCAGCACCTCGGGGTTGGCAACGTTCTTTGGCGTTCCTTCGAAAAACGCCAGCACATTGTCGAAGGCGTCGCCAAAGTACAGCTCGTAACCGTTCTTCTCCACATACCCCAGGTGCGGTGTACTGAGTACACGAGGGTGGCGCAGCAGCGGATGGGCGGGGTCGAGCACCGGCTCCTCTTCGAAAACATCCACTGCCGCGTAACCCGGCCGCCCGGCATCCAGTGCCTGCAGCAATGCCCCTGGGGCAATCAGTTCTGCGCGGCTGACGTTTACCAGCAGGGCATCGGGCTTCATGCTGGACAAGTCGCGGAAGGTGACCCCGTGGCGCGACTTTGCCGACAGGCGCAGGTTCAGGCTGACAATGTCCGCTTCAGCAAAAAATGCCTCACGCGAGGCGGCTGCGCGGTGGCCATCAGCCTGGGCTGCGGCGCGGCTGCTGTCGCTGCCCCACACCAGCACGTGCATGTCGAATGCCTGTGCGTAACGCGCCAGGCGCTGGCCGATCTTGCCGTAACCCCAAATGCCCAGCAGCTGGCCGGCCAGCGCCTGCCCCAGGTTGACCTGCCAATGGCCTTGGCGCAAGGCATCGATGGCCGGTACCAGCTGCCGACGGGCATTCAGGATAAGCGCCCAGGCAAGTTCCGCAGGCGCCACCGGCGAGCCACGCCCCTCGGTTACGGCTATGCCCCGCGCCGTGCACGCTGCCAGGTCCAGGTGGCTGGACACCTTGCCGGTCTGGCTGATCAGCTTGAGGTCAGGCAGGTGGTCGAGCAAGGCGGCGTCGATGCGGGTACGTTCGCGGGTGAGTACCAGTGCGTCGGCGTCGGCAAAGCGTGCTGCAAGTTGCTCTGGCGTGGCGGGTTGGCATTCATGAAGCACGCTGACAGCGTGCCCGCTCAGTTTGGCGAAGCAGTCGAGCGTGCGGATCACATCCTGGTAGTCGTCGGGAATGACAATGCGCATGGTGGTCTGGCCCTGGCCGTACAGTGAAGCGTCGAAGATAACCCAACTGTAGATATCAACGTCAGGTCAGACTGTGGTCGCAGCGCACCACGACCGGCTCATGCACCCTGTCGTGACACCAGGCCGCTCCCAACGCGTAGCCCGGAAGACTTTCTACAAGCGGGTGCGCAGGCCGCCCGACAAGTGCTCTATCAGAAAATCCACGAACACCCGGACCCGCGCCGGCATGGCCGGCCCGCCAACGAACACCGCATGGATCGGCTCGCGGTCGTCAGGGTTGTACGCCTCCAGCAATGGCACCAGCCGCCCGCTGGCCAAGTCATCGACCACCGTGAAGGTACCGATGCGTGCCACGCCGGCACCGAGCCTGGCCAGTTGCGCCAAGGCTTCGCCGCTGCTGCATTCGATATTCCCCGTCACCTTCAACGAGAACGCCTGCCCGTCGCGGCGGAACGGCCAGTCGGGCGCCGCGCGGCGGAAATTGAAGCGCAGGCAGTTGTGCCGGGCCAAGTCTTCAGGCTCAAGCGGGGTACCGCAGCGTTGCAGGTATTCGGGTGAGGCGACCACCACCTGGCCGGTTTCGCCAATGGCGCGGGCGCTCAACGAGCTGTCCGGCAGGTGCCCGAAGCGTAATGCCACGTCGGCCTGGCCACCGAGAATGTCGGCCACTTCGTCACTGAGGGTAAGGTCAACCAGCACTTGCGGATAGCGGGCGCTGAAGGCCGCCAGCAGCGGCACTACGGTCAACCGGGCGTGGCCCAGTGCGGCGCTCACCCGCAAGCGCCCGCGCGGCACCCCCTGGTCGGTGATGGCTTCTTCCACTTCGAGCATGTCGGCCAGCACCCGCCGTGCACCGCGCAGGTACGCCTCACCCTCGGGAGTGAGGGTGATTGCCCGTGTGGTGCGCAGCAGCAGGCGGGTGCCCAGGCGCTGTTCGGTGCGGGCGAGGATACGGCTGACCGCAGAAGGCGTCAGGTTCAGTGCCCGCGCGGCAGCCGACAAGCTGCCTTCTTGCGCCACCCTGGCAAATATCTCCATCTCGCCGGATCTTCCACTGAAGTCCATTTGTGCCTCGTGCGCAAAGGTGGTTAGCAAAAAAGCAGTCTAGTGCGCTTTTGAAACAGATCGTAGCATTTGCGGCATAGATAAGGAGCTTGCCATGCGTATCAATCCACCTCTTGTCGCACTCGCCATCTGTGCCTTTGGCATCGGTGTCACCGAGTTCGCCCCCATGGGCATGTTGCCCAGTATCGCCACTGACCTTGGCGTTTCCATCCCTGCTGCCGGGCTGCTGGTCAGCGCCTATGCCATCGGCGTGCTGATCGGCGCACCGCTGATGACCCTGGCCACGGTGAAGATCCCGCGGCGTTATCTGCTGATCGGGCTGATGGCCATTTTCACACTGGGCAACCTGATGTCGGCCCTGGCCAGCGACTACGCCAGCCTGTTGGTGGCCCGCGTTGTCACCTCACTGAACCACGGTGCTTTCTTCGGCATCGGCTCGATTGTCGCAGCCAGCGTGGTACCACCCGAGAAGCGTGCCGGGGCGGTGGCGGCGATGTTCATGGGCTTGACCCTGGCCACCATCGGCGGCGTGCCGCTGGCGACCTGGTTCGGTGAAATGCTGGGCTGGCGCACAGCCTTCTGGGGTATCGCCGGGCTTGGCCTGGTGGCGATGACCACCCTCTGGTACGCGCTGCCCAATGTGCCGTCGCCCAAAGGCGACGGGGCCATGGCTGAAATCCGTGTGCTGGGCCGCGGCCCGGTGCTGGCAGCTTTGCTGCTGACGGTGGTGGGTTCCAGTGCGATGTTTACGGTGTTCACCTACATTGCGCCGATCCTGCAGAGTGAGGCGGCCGCATCCACCACGTTCGTGACAGCCATGCTGGTGTTGTTCGGTGTTGGCCTGACCTTGGGCAATGTGTGGGGGGGCAAGGCGGCAGACCGCTCGATCGACCGTACCCTGATCCTGTCGTTGGCGTTGTTGATTGCCGTGCTGCTGGTGTTCCCGCTGGTGCTCGACTGGCCGCTGCCGACAGCCGTGGCGATTCTGCTCTGGGGCGCGGCCAGTTTTGCCTTGGTGCCGCCGTTGCAGATGCGGGTGATGGAGGCAGCCAAGGATGCGCCCAACCTGGCCTCGGCGGTGAACATCGGTGCGTTCAACCTGGGCAATGCGATTGGCGCCGCGCTGGGTGGCGCAGTGATCAACGCAGGGCTGGGCTACCCGGCGATTTCCCTGGCGGGCGCCGCGATGGCGGCACTGGGGTTGGTGATGGTGTTGCTGTTTGCCTGGCGTGGGCGGGTGGTGGCAGCGGGGGGGCAGGTTGCGGTGTAACAAACTGAGATCGCCGGGGGCGCTGTGCGCCCCTTTCGCGACACAAGGCCGCTCCTACAGGGAAAATGGGATCTCTTGTAGGCGCGGCCTTGTGTCGCGATGGGCTGCAAAGCAGCCCCAGAATCCAGCAGTGCCGTTGCCGCCACCACGGTGATGCCGTTTTCGGTCTGCTCGCCGAGGCTGGCAGTGCCGGTCACGTTGGTCGGGTCCAGTGCCACAGCACCCAATGGCAGCGGTTGGCCGGGATCAGGCGGTAACCGCCGTCCTGCGGCATGGCTTGCAGGCCGCAGGACCAGTAACTGCTGCAGGGCTTGCTGGCTGAAGCTGCCACGCAGCCCGGCGCTGTATTTGCCGGCCAGGTCACCCGGGGGTAAAGGACTAGTGGTAATGACTCGCAGTATTACCCAATGCCCGGCAGTGAAACCCGTGTTGTACGTTTACGGTGTACCGTTACGGCCGTGCAGGTGATAGGCCGGGCGTTCGCTGAGGCGTTCGTAATAATCGCGCACCGCTGGCAGGTGCGGGTGTTCGAACGGCGTTTCGAACCAGCGGTTGACCGACAGGCCGATAGGGATATCGGCCAGGGTGAACTGGCTGCCGGCCACATACGCACCGGTGCTGGCCAGTTGGTGGTCGAGGATGTGCATGTAGCGAGACCAGTCCGCGCAACCGGCGGCAAGTGCTTGCGGGTCCTGGTGCGCGGGGGAGTGCCTGACCAGTGACATGAATGCGTAGCTCCACGAGCGGTTCAGGTCTGAGGCCTGCCAGTCGATCCACTGGTCGATCCTGGCCCGCGCCTGGGCATCGTCGGGGTAGAACGCGGTGGCACCATAGCGGTTGGCCAGGTAGCGGATGATGCTGTTGGATTCCCACAAGGTGAAGTCGCCATCCTGGATCACCGGGATCATGGCATTGGGGTTCAACGCCAGGAACTCGGCGCTGTCAGTGGCCTTGAAGCCAGAGCCCCAGTCTTCGCGCTCGAATGCAACCTCGAATTCAGCGCAGGCCCACAGCACTTTTCGCACATTGATGGAGGAGGCTCTGCCGAGTATCCGTAGCATGGTGTTCGTCCTGGGGTGGGGGAGGTTGATCGTCCGACACTGCCAGGTGGCGGTCAAGGGCTGATCGGTGGCGGAGGGCACACTTCATGGAGTGCTTGTAGTCCATTTCCGAAAGTGATTGTTACCACCCTGCTGGTCATTGTGGGGGGCAAAGCAGCGTCCTAGTCTGGGCATGCCCGCAACCGCCCGAGGAATGGACATGGACAACGACAACCCGAAAAGCAGCAAGCTCAATGTTGTGCGTGCAGCGAGCCGGTTTGGCAACGCCGATGCCGAACTGGTGCAGATGAAACCGCAGCTGCCGATGAGGACCGCACTGATGGAGGCATCTAGCATCATGGGCTGCATGACTGAAATCACTCGCAAGGCCATCGACAGGCCTGGCGACCGCAAGGTGATGATGCAGGCCACGGTTTACCTGGCGGGCATGGCCAAAGCACTGATCGATGGCCAGCTGCTGCAGATGCGTCAGGCGCGGGAAGGTGAACGCGAACGCTAGTCAAGCTTGCCTGGGGGGCCTTAACTTGGCACCCTTGGGCGGTTTGAATCGTCTGTATCACCACAAAAGGAAGTTCGCATTGAGCTGGGACAAGGTGGGGAAATTCCTCGTAGCCGTGCTTGCGGGCCTGATGGTCCTTTTGGCCGCCTACGTGTTGCTCAGGGGAAACCCGCGTCTGGAGGCGTCACTGACTTATGCCTACCTCACCTATCCCACCCAGTTCAGCGAGCGCATAAGCAAAGCCAGCGGGCAACTCAAGTATGAGCAGTTGCAGGGGCGCATCAACAACATTGGCCAAGGCGAGCTAAGCCACGATCAGGTCGAGCGGTTGATAGAAATGGCCCAGGCACCCTATGCCCAGCTGTTCGCCAAGCCTTTCGAGGCCGGGCTGGTCGATCACCGTACTGGCTTGCTCATCGAACTACGCAACAGGGGTGATGCGCCAGTACGGGAGGTCAAGGTCCGTCTGCCAGCCAAGGGCCTGGTGCAGGTGCGTGATGCTGCCGGCAACGACACCCTGCTGGAAACCGCCACCGCGCAGGTGGACATCCCGGCCATCGAGCCGGGTGGCACGTGCAAGGTCTGGGTCTATTTCGATGCAGACTATTTGCAGATCCGCCAAGGCGGGGTCAGCATCAGCCACGCCGACGGCGTGGCCAATGTACAGGTGTACCACGAAGTCATCGGTTTTCCGGCCATGGTGGCGCGCTACAGCCGCGAGTTGATGGTGTTGCTGAGCGTACTGGCGATCAGTGTGCTGGGCCTGGGTTACGCCTGCCTGGCACGGCGTAGACTGCGGTAAGCGCGTTACTCGAACATAAATACCTGATTGGGCGGGGCCCCTGGGGGAGCGGGCAAGCCCGCGAACACCGGCGCAGCCGGTGCCATGCAGCGCGTCGCACTCTTCGCGGGCGCGCCCGCTCCCACAGGATAAAGCGGCGTTTGCCGAAGCCTTGTTCCACGGGCGACAGCGCAGCATAACGGGCTGGTATGCGTGTTCTGCGATCAAGGGTCATTTGCTTGAAACTCAATACTCCCCCGTTGACGACCCTCTATAGTGCTCGGCATTACAAGACCCATGTCGAGCCTGCCTGATGATCCCTTCCCTGGATTCCATTTTTTCTCGCCTGCGCCTGCGCCAGTTGCGCCTGCTGATCGAGCTGGATCGCTGTGGTTCGCTGCACAAGGCTGCCGAAGCCATGGCCATTTCCCAGCCCGGGGCCACCAAGGCGTTGCGCGAGGTGGAGGAGGTGTTGGGTGTACCCTTGTTCCAGCGCCTGCCCAGCGGCCTGGTAGCCAACGACGTGGGCCGTTGCGTGGTGCGCTACGCGCGGCTGATCCACAGCGACCTGGGGCACTTGCGCGAAGAGGTGCTGGGCATCGTCCAAGGTCAGGGTGGGCGGCTGGCGGTGGGCAGCATCATGGGGGCCATGCCGACCCTAATCAGCGCCCTGGGGCGCTTGCGCCGCAAGCAGCCGCAGCTGGCAGTGGAAATTGCCGAGAATACCAGCGCCAACCTGCTCGCCCAGCTGGACGAGGGGCGCCTGGACCTGGCGATCTGCCGGCCGGGGCTGGGCCGCAACGCCACAGACTATGCCTTTGTCGAACTGGCCCAGGAGCCATTGGTAGTGGTCGCGCACCCGCAACACCCGCTTGCCGGGGTAGCGTCACTGCATATCAGCGACTTGAGCCATTACCGCTGGGTGGTCTACCCGGCGAACATGCCCATGCGCCAGGCGCTGGAGCGCGAGTTGAGCGAGGCAGGGGTGGAGGTGCCCCGTTATCCGCTGGAAACCTTTTCAACCTTCGCTACTTTCATGCTGCTGGAAGATGACCCGACGCTGGTGGCGGTCATTCCCAGTGCTGTGGCGAGCTTTGCCGAGCAGCGCGGGTTACTGGTGTCGCTGGCGGTGCAGCTACGGGCCTTGAGCGAGCCGTTCGGCATCGTGCACCGTGTGGCGACGCCGCTAGCGCCAGCGGCGCGGTTGCTGGTAGAGGAATTGACGGCCGATTGAAACTTGTTGGCGCCAGCCCTTCAGCCTGTTGCTGGCGGGGATAAATGCCGGTTATTGGTGGATCAGCTCTTTTCATTATCGGCGGCCCTGTCCTGTGCTCTAGATTACCCCCCTGAAACCCTACTGCATCAAGGACCAACACAATGGATCTAGGCATTACCGGCCGCTGGGCCATCGTCTGCGCGGCCAGCCAAGGCTTGGGCAAAGGCTGCGCCGAGGCGCTTGGCAAAGAAGGCGTGAACCTGGTCATCAATGCCCGCACCCAAGCCACCCTGGTACAGACCGCCAGCGAGTTGCGTGCGGCCTGCCCGGGCATCGAGGTGCTTACCGTGGCCGGCGATGTTGCTGATGCCCAGGTGCGCCAGGCGCTGTTGGCGGCCTGCCCGCAGGTCGACATCCTGGTCAACAACGCCGGTGGCCCGCCACCGGGGGACTTCCGTGACTGGGGGCGTGACGACTGGCTGAAGGCGCTGGACGCCAACATGCTCACCCCCATCGAGCTGATCAAGGCAGTTGTCGACGGCATGGCCGAGCGGGGCTTCGGGCGGGTAGTGAATATCACCTCAGGCGCGGTGAAGGCGCCGATCGACATGCTTGGTCTGTCCAACGGCGCCCGCAGTGGCCTGACCGGTTTCATTGCCGGCCTGGCCCGGCAGCAGCGCCTGGCGGGCAGCAATGTGACACTGAACAACCTGCTGCCTGGGGCGTTCGACACCGCGCGCTTGCAAAAAACGTTGCAGGCGGCGGGTGGCGATGTGCAAGCCACTGCCCAGGCCAGGCGCAAGGCCATCCCGGCGGCGCGCTTTGGCGATGCCGGGGAGTTTGGCGCGTACTGTGCGTTCCTGTGCAGTGCGCATGCCGGCTATATCACCGGGCAGAACCTGCTGATCGATGGCGGGGCTTATCCGGGTACCTTCTGAAAGGTGCGGGGGCGCAGTGCCCCTACAACCAAGGGGCCAGTCAAACTGGCAATGATCCGGTGAATACCGCATACTTGTCGGCAAACGCCGAAACAGGAGTATGCCATGCTTGCCGAAGTGCTTCGTGACAACGGTTACCACGAGTACCGGGCGCGCCTGCAGGCGCTGCTGGAAATACCCGAACTTGCCAGTGACTTCGAAATCCACACCCGGATCACCCACGGTTTTGCCGCTACCTGGCTGGTGAAGCTGACCGAGCGCGGTGTGTTCACGCCGGTGGAGCGGGACCAGATCATTCCCCTGCGCACCCTGAAAACCCGTATCGAACGTGACCAGCCGCTGACCGTGGAAGAGAGTGATCGGCTGTTCCGTTCGGCCCACATCACCGCCATGGCCGAAGCCGTGTTTGGCGAGGCGGACAAGGCCAAGCGCTGGCTGTCCAAGCCCAAGGAACGTTTTTCGGGGCTGACGCCGATGCAGATGCTCACAACCCAGCAAGGCACCACTCAGGTCGAAGAGATGCTGCTGCAGATTGCCGAGGGTTTTGGCCTGTGATTTTGTGGCGTATCAGCGCCTATGCAGATTTGAGCGGCACTGGGGGGCTGCGTGTTAGCGGACGCTGGCACCAGGCGGGCCGGCCCGTGGTGTATGCCGCCACCAGCCCTTCCGGGGCGATGCTCGAGGTGCTTGTGCACCTGGAGATCGACCCAGAGGATTTTCCTACCACCATGCGCCTGATCCGTATCGAATTGCCTGACACGGTTTCACAGGCGCAGTTGCCCGCCCTGCAGCCCGGCTGGTCCGCTCAGCCTGAGTTGACCCGGGCGCTGGGCAATCGCTTTCTGGATGACTGCTCGGCTTTACTGCTGCCCGTGCCGAGCGCGATCATGCCCAGCACCATCAACTACCTGTTCAACCCACGGCACGCGCAGGCACAGCGTGCGAAAATCCAGGTCGAGGATTTTACCCCGGACAGCCGCTTGTTCTAGCGTGTGTTCACCACAGTGCAGCCGATGCCGTCGTCAGCACCCGGCCAAACACTGCGAGCGCCTGGTCCACTTGCGCCTCGGTCGTGAATCGGCCGATGCTCAAGCGCACACTGTTGCGCGCCTGACGCTCGTCCAGCCCCAGTGCCAGCAGCACATGGGAGGCGGCGTTACTCGCCGAGTTGCAGGCCGAAGTGGTCGACAAGGCCAGCTCGCTGGCCAGGGCCGCGCTGTTGAAGCCCTTGCTGTCGATGCACAGGTTCAGGGTGTGGGGGATGCGTTGGCTGGCGCTGCCGTTGAGGGTGACGCCGGGTAAAGCCAGCAGGCCCTCGCGCAGGCGCGTGGCCAGTTGCTCAAGGCGCTGGTGCTCGCTGTCACCTGGTTCGCCGGCCAAGGCAAAGGCGCTGCCCATGCCCGCGATCTGATGGGTTGCCAGGGTGCCGGAACGCAGGCCCTGCTCATGGCCGCCGCCGTGCATCTGCGCACGCATCAGCGTACGGGCGCGTGGGCCGACATAGAGCGCGCCGATCCCTTTTGGCCCGTAAACCTTGTGCGCCGAAAATGACATCATGTCCACGGCCACCGCCTTCAGGTCGATGGCCAGCTTGCCTACGGCCTGTGCGGCGTCCACGTGCAGGAGGGCACCGTGGTCACGCACCTGTTGGCCGATGGCGGCAAAATCGGTAACCGTGCCCAGCTCGTTGTTGACCGCCATCAGCGACACCAGGCGGGTATCGGCGCGCAACGCTGCCTGCACGCTTGCAGGCTGGATCAGGCCGGCAGCATCCGGCGCCAGGCGGGTGACGGCCCAGCCTTGGCGTTCAAGTTCGGCCGCGGTGTCAAGCACGGCTTTGTGCTCTAGCTGACTGGTGATCAGGTGCCCGGGCTGGTCGATGCCTTGGGCAATGCCTTTGAGTGCCAGGTTGTTGGACTCGGTCGCGCCCGAGGTCCAGACCAGGTTGTCGGCTTGCGCGCCGACGCGCTCGGCCACCTGCTGGCGAGCGTGCTCCACGGCCTGTCGCGCGGCCTGGCCGTAGGCATGGCCACTGGACGCCGGGTTGCCGAAGTTGGCCTCGCTGCCAAGGCAGGCAAGCATGGTTTCGATGACCCGGTCGTCGACGGGGGTGGTGGCGGCGTAATCGAAATAAAGGGGGGCGCTAGGCATTCGGGCGGGTCCATATCTGTCGCCGTGAAATCGGCGATTGTTGGGATAAGCGTACCCGCCATGAAGAAGATAGTTTTCGCTTCCCGGCAATTTTTTCTGAATCTCTGTAATAAAAATTTCTCCCCTGCGAACTATTTGGAGAATATTTTTCTACAGTCGGGCGGGGCTGAGGCGCCGCCGCTCGCAGGCGTCTTCAGGCGGGCTGTGGGGCTTTCTCTTCCTCGGCTACCACGCGTTCGCACAATTCGGTGATCTGCTCGCGCATCCAGCGGTTGGCCGGGTCCTGGTCGGTGCTTTCATGCCAGTACAGGTGCGTTTCCAGTGCCGGCACCTCCACTGGCAGTGGCTGGTAACGCAACTGGTGGCGACGGGCGAAGCGCTCGGGGACGGTCATCGCCATGTCGGTCTGCTGCAACACCTGCGAGGCCATCAGGTAGTGCTGCGAACGCAGGGCGACCTTGCGTTGTACACCCATCTTGCCCAGCGCCAGGTCGACGTAACCCAGGCCGTTGCGGCGGCTGGAAATATGGATGTGGGTCATGCTCAGGTAGCTGTCGAGGGTCAGCTTGCTGTCAGCCAGCGGGTGGCCTTGGCGCAGGGCGCACACATAGCGGTCTTGCATCAGTTTGATGTGGCGCACCTGCGGGTCGGTATTCAGGGGCGCGTCAATGGCGAAGTCCAGGCGGCCGGCGGCGAGCTCCTTGGTGGTCTCGCGGCGCTTGCACAGGAAGCTTTCGATCAGCACCGCAGGCGCCAGACAGCGCAGGCGCTGGAACAGCGGCGGCAGGATGACCGCTTCGGTCAGGTCGGTCATGCTGATGCGGAAGGTCTTGTTGGCCTGCTGCGGGTTGAAGATGCGGCTTTCCTGCACCGAGGTACGCAGCAGTGCCAAAGCGTTGCGCACCGGGCCGATGATGTTCTGCGCCATCGGCGTGGGCACCATGCCTTGTGCAGTGCGCACAAACAGCGGGTCGTTGAAGGTTTCGCGCAGCCGCGAAAGGGCATTGGACACCGCTGGCTGGGTAATGCCGACAATCTGCCCGGCGCGGGTCAGGTTGGCTTCGGTGTAGATCGCATCGAACACGATGAACAGGTTGAGGTCGACCTTGCTGAGGTTCATGGGCGCCGCTCTTTGTTGGAATTATTGGCCGATCATATATCGGTTATGAATGTTTATACACGCGGAAAATAGACTAGGTGGATGGGGCTGCGCTGCTCTAGGCTCTGCCCATGTACTCCGAACCGTGAAGGTAGCCCCGATGGATTTCGCCTATTCGCCCAAGGTCCAGGCACTGCGCGAGCGCGTTACTGCGTTCATGGACGCCTACGTGTACCCCGCCGAAGCCGTGTTCGAGCGCCAGGTTGCCGAGGGCGACCGCTGGCAGCCCACGGCAATCATGGAAGAACTCAAGGCCAAGGCCCGCGCCGAAGGGCTGTGGAACCTGTTCTTGCCCGAATCGGAATACGGCGCCGGCCTGAGCAACCTGGAATACGCCCCGCTGGCGGAAATCATGGGCCGCTCGCTGCTCGGGCCAGAACCGTTCAACTGCTCGGCGCCGGACACCGGCAACATGGAAGTGCTGGTGCGTTATGGCAGCGAAGCGCAGAAACGCCAGTGGCTGGAGCCGTTGTTGCGCGGTGAGATCCGCTCGGCGTTTGCCATGACTGAGCCGGACGTGGCCTCCTCGGACGCGACCAACATGGCAGCCACTGCCGTGCGTGACGGTGACGAATGGGTCATCAATGGCCGCAAGTGGTGGACCTCCGGCGCCTGCGACCCGCGCTGCAAGGTCATGATTTTCATGGGCCTGTCCGACCCTGAAGGGCCACGCCACCAGCAGCATTCGATGGTGCTGGTGCCCACCGATGCGCCGGGCGTGAAGATCGTCCGCCCGTTACCGGTGTTCGGCTATGACGATGCCCCTCATGGCCATGCCGAAGTGCTTTTCGAGAACGTGCGGGTGCCTTATGAAAACGTGCTGCTCGGTGAGGGGCGCGGCTTTGAGATTGCCCAAGGGCGCCTTGGCCCTGGCCGTATCCACCACTGCATGCGCTCGATCGGCATGGCCGAGCGTGCGCTGGAGCTGATGTGTAAACGTTCGGTGGAACGTACTGCATTTGGTCGGCCACTGGCACGGCTGGGCGGCAACGTCGACAAGATCGCCGACTCACGCATGGAAATCGACATGGCCCGGCTGCTGACGCTGAAAGCGGCATACATGATGGACACCGTGGGCAACAAGGTGGCCCGCAGCGAGATCGCGCAGATCAAGGTGGTGGCGCCGAACGTGGCGTTGAAGGTGATCGACCGGGCGATTCAGATTCACGGTGGGGCAGGGGTGAGTGGCGATTTCCCGCTGGCCTACATGTACGCCATGCAGCGCACCCTGCGCCTGGCCGACGGGCCGGATGAAGTGCACCGGGCGGCGATTGGCAAATATGAAATTGGCAAGTATGTGCCGGTGGAGCTGTTGCGTAGCGGGCGCTGAGTCAGCGGCCTGCACCGGCCTCTTCGCGGGTGAACCCGCTCCCACAGTGATCGCGCAAACTCCCGCAATGTGTAGGAAGTATCTGACCATGGGCGTCGGCAAGGGCATGCTCGATCAAGGTTTGAAACAGGTCAGTCATACATTGACCAGTATCGAGCAGTTGCACCAGCGAGAGTTCATGCGCCATGGCCACTTGAACAGCCCAGCGTTTTTCGCAGCTTGTAAAAAGGTCAGACTGACCGAGACAGGAGGTTTTGCTGTTGGAACCGCCGGAGCTATGCTTGGCTCCTCAGGAGCAGTCCTCGTATCCGGAACAGTATGTGCCGTGGTTACTATGGGCTCTGCAGGTCTGGCCGGGCCAGTGTGCGGCATAGTGCTGGTGGGTGCCAGCGGTATGGCTGGGGGAGTGCTGGGCGGCAAGCTCGGTGAGTCGGTAGGCGAGGTTATCTACGAGGCGACCAGTGATTGATATTACTGGCTGGCAACCACTTGCCAAATTGGTAATTCTACTAAGTCCTTTTGTTATCGGTATACCTGGGCTAGCTCTTAGTGTTGTCGCGACGTTGACGAAAGATTATGGCGTCGCCTGCTCGGCCATCACGAGCAATCCCTACTTCGAAAGCATTAAGCGTGTATGGGGTTCTGGATCATTTAAGTGGCGCTGGCTGACCCTTTGTACGGTAAGTGGACTAGTTGCATTTCCGTGGTTAGCGCTGCGTATGGGGCAACTGGATGCTGGCGAGTTGAATGCCTTTCCGCAGAAGCTGAAGCGTAAGTTGAAGGTTGCTGCGTGGCTAAGCATGACTGGATTCATCTGGATGGTAGTTGTATGGGCATTATTTAAAATCAAGTAGCCGTATCAGATCCGCATCTGCGGGTCTTCGTCTTTTGGGCTGACTGGACAATCGGCATTTGAAGACTGCTCAGGCGAATGATCCGCGATCGCCGGGTTCTCCCCCCGCGTCTTGACCAACGAAACCACCACCCCACCCAGCAACAACCCGAACGTCACCCCCAACGACAGCAGTGCCGGCACCTTGCCCACCATGCCGTGATAGAAAATCTTGCAACCAATAAAGATAAGCACCAGCGCCAACGCATACTTGAGGTATACAAACCGGTGCATCAACGCCGACAGCGCGAAGTACAACGATCGCAGCCCAAGAATGGCGAAGATGTTCGAGGTGTAGACAATGAATGGATCCTGGGTGATGGCGAAAATCGCGGGCACGCTGTCGACTGCAAACACCAGGTCGGCCAGTTCGATCAGCACCAGCGCCAGAAACAACGGGGTGGCGTAGCGCAGCGCCTTGCTGTGCCCGGGCGGGGTCTGGCGCACGAAGAAGTGCGAGCCGTGGATCTGGTCGGTGACCCGCATGTGCCGGCGCACGAACTTGAGTATCGGGTTGTTGGCCAGGTCAGGGTGGCTGTCTTCTTTCGAAAGCGCCATCTTCACCCCGGTAAACAACAGGAAAGCACCGAAGAGATACAGCACCCAGGCAAAGTTCTGCACCAGCGCGGCGCCTACACCAATCATGATCGCCCGCAGGAATACCACCCCCAGGATGCCCCAGAACAGCACGCGATGCTGGTAACGGCGGGGAATGGCGAAGTAGCTGAAAATCATCGCCATGACAAAGACATTGTCCATCGACAGCGATTGCTCGACCAGGAAACCGGTGTAGAACTCCAGCGCCGATTGCGCGCCCAGCTGGTACCAGACCCCGACGCCGAACAAGACGCCAACGCTGAAGTAGCCCGAGTACAGCAGCAGGCTTTCGCGCATTTCGATTTCCCGGTCGTGGCGGTGCAGCACGCCCAGGTCGAGCACCAGCAAACCGATGACGATGGCAATGAACACCAGCCACAACCAGGTGCTGGTACCGAGTACGGGGGTGGTGAGGAATGCTTGCAGAGCTGTCATGAGCCCCTCCTTGAATGTCGACGTTGCATGGCAACAGTGATCCGACATGGCGGCTTGGCAGCCGTCAGAGGGGCCCGGTATCACATGACTTTGAGCCTAGACCCGATTGCAGGAGATACCGAATGGGGAGCTGTTACATTTCTTTGCCAGGGTCCCTGCATCAATTCAGTACACCCACACCTCAACCCGCCGATTGCGCAGTCGCCCTTGCTCCAGCTCATTGCCGGCCACCGGCAGTTCATCGCCCATGCCCGTCACCTCCAGCAACTCCACGCCATCGCGCGCCAGCTCGCGGCGCACTGCCTGGGCCCGAAGGCGCGAGAGCAGGGCGGCGCGGCCAGGCGTTTCCTTGGGGTCGCCAAACCCTACCAGCACCGCTTTGCTCTGCAGCTTGCCAGCCTGGCGCAGGTATTCGGCCACCCGCTGCACATCACGCAGGGCCTTGTTATCGAGGCTGGCGCTGCCTTCCTGAAAGCGGAAGTTCACACTCAGCCGCTGCGCCTGTTGGGCCAAGGTACGGTAGCGCGGCGGCATGTCTGCCTGGGGCACGACTGGCTGGGCCTTGATCTGCTGCGAAACAAAGCCCTGCTGGGCGACGATGGCCTGGCCGGCCGGGCTCTGGGCAAAGTCGGCCAGGGCTCTGGCCTGTGGCTTGGGGTTGGCCGGCAGGTAGAAGTACAGGCGCCGTGACAGCGGGTAATCTTCGCTGGCCACCAAGGCGCGCTCCGGCAGCATGGCCGGTGCGTCGCCTTCGGCTACCGCCAGCACCTTGGCCCCGTGCACCGCAGCCAGGCTGCTGAAGCCGATGGCCTGGCGGTCGGTGGCCACCTGCGCGGCCAGTTCGTCACTGGACTCGTAACGCAGAGCCTTGGCTGACAGCTCGTTGTGATGGGGCTCCAGCACCAGCGCCTTGAATGTCTCGAAGGTGCCGGAGCGGTCGTCGCGGGCGTACAGGTGAATGGCGCCGCCAGGAATGCCCAATTGCTCCCAGCGTTGGATCTGCCCAGAGAAAATCTGCGCCAGCTGCTGCGTGTTCAATTGTGGTAGCGGGTTGTCGGGGTGGACGATGACCGCGACACCGTCCAGGCCGATCACTTGTTCGGCGCTGGCAGTGCGCAGGTCGCCAAGGGCCCGTAGTAGGCGCACTTCACTGTCGTTGATCGGCCGCGAGGCAGCTGCCAGGTCGGCATCGCCACGGCCGAGGGCGGCGAAGCCGGTGCTGGACCCATGAGCGGCGATGTCGATGCGTACGGTTTGCCCCTGTGCGTCGCGCGCGGTTATCACCAACTCGTTGGCGACCTTGCCCGGCTGCTGCTCGACGACTGTGGCCTGCTGCGCGCGCAGTTGCCCTTTTACCAGGGCAGGGAGCAGCGCTGCGCCGATGGTGTTGGAGCCTTGAACGCGCAGGTGTACAGGCTCGGCCAGGGTGGCCAGCGGTAGCAAAGTGAGCAGCAAGACAAACAGGCGGGGCATGCCGGGTGGCCTATGGCATAGAGATGGCCGGCAGATTACGACAGTGGCGTGATGATAATGTGACAGCCGCTAGGGGAGGGCCTTGCCCTCCCTGTGCGGCGAGTGATGGACTCAATGCGCCCCGGCGGATTTGCTCAGGTCACTCTCGGCCCACTCGGTATAGATGCACGCATCGGCTACCGCCCAACGCACCTTCACGCTGTCACCCGGCTGCATCGGCATGCCCGCAGCCGACAGTGCTTTCACCGTCAGCTCGGTGCCCCCTGCAGTCACCACATGGCAGGTCTGGCTTTCACCCAGGAACAGCACTTCGCCAACCTTGGCACTCACCTCGTTCCAGCCCGCCGGCAGTGGTTCGCGGGCGGCCTGTTCGACGGTCAGGGCCAGGGCTTTTTCCGGGCGCACCATGATCAGCGCATCCTGCGCAGCGGTCAGGCCCGGGGTCAGGCGGATGGCCACCGACTGGCCTTCGAAGCTGCCTGCGCCGTTGCTGCTGGCTTTGATGCGCAAGAAGTTGGAGTTGCCCAGGAACGAGGCGACAAAGGCATTCGGCGGGTTTTGGTACAGGTCGTAACCGGTGCCCAGGCCGACGATCTTGCCATGGCTGAAGATGGCGATGCGCTGGGACAGGCGCATGGCTTCCTCTTGGTCATGGGTGACGTAGACGATGGTGATACCCAGCCGACGGTGCAACTGGCGCAGCTCGTCCTGCAGGTCTTCGCGCAGCTTCTTGTCCAGTGCGCCGAGCGGTTCGTCCATCAGCAGAATGCGTGGCTCGTACACCAGTGCCCGGGCAATCGCCACGCGCTGCTGTTGCCCGCCGGACATCTGCGACGGCTTGCGGTGGGCGAACTGCTCCAGCTGTACCAGCTTGAGCATGGCGTCGACCTGTTTTTGGGTCTCGCTGGTGCTGAGCTTGCGGATGGCCAGGGGGAACGCGATGTTGTCGCGCACGTTGAGGTGCGGGAACAGCGAGTAACGCTGGAACACCATGCCGATGTCACGTTTGTGCGGCGGTACATTCACCAGCGACTGGCCATCCACCAGGATCTCGCCACTGCTGGGTGTTTCGAAGCCGGCCAGCATCGACAGGGTCGTGGATTTGCCCGAGCCGCTGGACCCGAGGAAGGTCAGGAACTCGCCGTCCTGGATTTCCAGGTCAAGGTTGTCCACGGCGGTGAAGTCACCGTAGTGCTTGTTCAGGCCGCGCAGGCTGACCAGGGTCTTGCCTGGCGCGTTGTCTTTGATCACTGCACTCATTGTTGTTTTCTCCGCGCGCTCAGGCGTTTGTTTCGGTGCGCCGGCGCAAGGCGGCGGCAATGAACATGACAAGCAGCGACAGGCCGATCAGCAGGGTCGAGGCCACGGCGATGACCGGGCTGAGGTCCTGGCGCAGGGTGGTCCACATTTTCACCGGCAGGGTCTGCAGGTCGGGGCTGGCCATCATCACGCTCAGCACCACCTCATCCCACGACACCAGGAAGGCGAACAGGCCACCGGCGATCATCCCCGGGCGAATGGCCGGGAAGGTGACCTTGAAAATAGCCTGCAGGCGCGAGGCACCGCAGATCACCGCGGCATCTTCGATCGACTGGTCGAACAGCTTCAGCGAGTTGATGATCGAGATGATGGTGAAGGGCAGGGCGACGATCACGTGGCTGACCACGAAGGCGAACAGCGTGCCGGTGTAGCCGAGCTTGAGAAACAGTGCGTACACCGCCACGGCGATGATCACCAGCGGCACGATCATCGGCATGGTGAACAGGCCGTACAGCAGCTCACGGCCCGGGAAGCGGCCACGCACCAGGGCGAATGCGCTGGGCAGGCCCAGCAGCACGGCGGCGACGGTGGTCAGCACGGCCACCTTGAGGCTGGCCAGCGCGGCGTCCATCCACTCCGGGTTGGAGAAGAACTGGCCGTACCACTTGAAGGTCCAGCCCGGGGGCGGAAATACCAGCCACTGGGACGAGCCGAACGACAGCAACACGATGAACACCACCGGTAGCAGCAGGAAGGCCGCGATGACCCCGGTGGTCAGGTACAGGCCCGTACGCAGCGGGCGGCCCATGGCATTGGGAGACAGGAGCATGGCGGTTTACCTCGCGTTGCCGACCGGGGATTCCGGCTGCAGCTTCAGGTACAGGTAGAAGAGCACCAGGGTGATCGCCACCAGCAATGCCGCAGCGGCGCTGGCCAAGCCCCAGTTGAGGAACGACTGCACCTGCTGGATGATGAATTCGGGCAGCATCATGTTCTGCGCCCCGCCCAGCAGCGCAGGGGTAACGTAGTAGCCCAGCGACATCACGAACACCATCAGCGCCCCGGAGAACAGCCCCGAACGGCACAGCGGCAGGAACACCTTCCAGAAGTTGGTCCACGGGCTGGCGCCGCAGATGGAACCGGCCTGCAGCACCATCGGGTCGATGGCGTGCATGGTGGCCTGCAGCGGCAGCACGATGAACGGGATCATGATGTAGCTCATGCCGATTACCACGCCCGTGAGGTTATGCACCATTTCCAGCGGGGTATCGATGATACCCATGGCCATCAACGCCTTGTTGATCACCCCCGAGCTTTGCAGCAACACCAGCCACGAGTAGGTGCGCGCCAGCAGGCTGGTCCACATCGACAGCAGCACGATGTTCAGCAGCCAGCGGCCCCAGCCCTTGGGCACCAGGGTGATCGCCCAAGCCAGTGGGAAGCCCAGCAGCACGCTGATCAGGGTGACTACGCCAGCTACCGAGAAGGTGTTGAACAGCACCCGTGCGTAGGCTGAGTTGGCAAACAGCTGCTCGTAGTTGCCCAGCCCCGGCGTTGGCTCCAGCACGCCACGCAGCAACAGGCCGACCAGCGGTGCGAAGAAGAACAAGCCAAGAAACAGCAGGGCCGGCAGCAGGTTGCGGCTGCCTTTCCAGCGTTGGCTCAGGCTGGTGCGGCGAGGGGCCGTCCCAGGGGCGCCGGTGCCCGTGGGGGCACCTTGCGCGTTATGCAGGGCGTTGATGGCGACTTTCATTTGACCAACCACTCATTCCAGCGGGCCGCGATGGCCTGACCGTTTTTAGCCCAGTAGGCGAAGTCGAGTGTGACCTGGTCCTGGGCGTAGGCAGTGGGCAGGTTTGGCGCAAGGTCTTTGTCCAGCTTGGCCACGCTGTCGACGTTCACCGGGGCGTAGGCGGTCTTGTTGGCGAACTCGGCCTGGCCTTCGGCGCTGCTGGCGTTGGCCAGGAACTTCATGGCCGCCTCCTTGTTCTTGGCACCTTTGGGGATGACCAGGAAATCGGCCATGACCAGATTCTGCTTCCAGCTCACGCCCACGGGAGCGCCGTCTTGCTGCAGGGCGTAGACACGGCCGTTCCAGAACTGCCCGAGGGAAGCTTCACCCGAAGCCAGCAGCTGCTGCGACTGGGCCCCACCGCCCCACCAGACGATGTCTTTCTTGATGGTGTCGAGCTTCTTGAAGGCGCGGTCCAGGTCCAACGGGTACAGCTTGTCCGGCGCTACGCCGTCGGCCAGCAGGGCCAGTTCAAGCACGCCGGGGCTGGGCCATTTGTACAGGGCGCGTTTGCCAGGGTAGGTCTTGGTGTCGAACAGTGCGGTCCAGTCCACCGGCTTGTTGGCACCGAGCTTGCCTTCGTTGTAGCCCAGTACGAAGGAGAAGAAGAACGAGCCGACGCCGTGGTCGGACACGAAGCGCGGGTCGATCTTGTCGCGCTTGATCTGGTTGAAGTCGAGGGGTTCGAGCAGGCCTTCGCTGGCGGCGCGCAGGGCAAAGTCGGCTTCGACATCCACCACGTCCCATTGCACGTTGCCGCTTTCGACCATGGCCTTGAGCTTGCCGTAGTCGGTGGGGCCGTCCTGCACGACCTTGATGTCGGTGGCTTTGGTGAAGGGTACGGCCCACGCTTCTTTCTGGGCGTCCTGGGTGGTCCCGCCCCAGCTGACGAAGTTGAGGCTGTCAGCGGCTTGGGCGGCTTGACATGCCAGGGTCAGCAGGCTGGCGGACAGCACTGCGGTTACACGTTTGCTCAACAGCATGGTTACGCCCTCGTTGCTTTTGTTATTCGAGGCGGGGCTTGTGGTGCGCCCGCCAACAGTGTTCGGGGAGCAGCTAAAACAAAGTGTCTGGGTGGCCGTTTTTAATTGTAGGTGCCGGCCTGCAGATTTAAGGTCTACGGGATATCATATTATGGTATTCCAAACTTTTGGCAAGGGGTATGAGGCGACCGGCCATCACCCTGCCCTCAGGTTTGGTTGCC
>NZ_JBNRIK010000014.1:83648-113766 GCF_053557975.1 Pseudomonas sp. XP2 | reverse complement strand
CCCCCCCCCCCCCCCCCCCCCCCCCCCCCCCCCCCCCCCCCCCCCCCCCCCCCCCCCCCCCCCCCCCCCCCCCCACAAGGCCGGCGTCGCAGGGAGGGCGGAGGTCAGCCCGGCATTACGGGCTCGAACGCAATGCTCTGCACCACCTCCAGCTCATATCCCGCCAGGCCGGCGTACTTCAGCGGTGGCCCCAGGTGACGCAGCTTGCCCACGCCCAGGTCCTGCAGAATCTGCGCCCCGGTGCCCACTTCGGAGTACACCTTCGACTGCCCACGCTGATAAGGCCTTACCGGCTGGGTCAGCTGCGGTACACGCTCCAGCAGCGCCTGGGAGGATTCATGGTTGGCCAGGATCACCACCACGCCAGTACCTTCATCGGCCACCTTCTGCAGCGCTGCCCACAGCGTCCAATTGGGCGGGCCTGCGTATTCGGCACCGACCAGGTCGCGCAGCGGGTCGATCACGTGCACCCGCACCAGGGTCGGTTGCTCGCGACGGATGTCGCCCATGACCATGGCCATGTGCACACCGCCTTCAATGCGGTCCTCATAGGTGACCAGGCGGAAGGTGCCGTGCACGGTCGGCAGCTCGCGCTCGCCGATGCGCTTGATGGTCTGCTCGGTGCTCAGGCGGTAGTGAATGAGGTCGGCGATGGTGCCGATCTTGATGCCATGCCGGGCGGCGAACACTTCAAGGTCAGGGCGGCGGGCCATGGTGCCGTCGTCATTCAGCACTTCAACAATGACCGACGCCGGGCTGAAGCCAGCCAGGCGCGCCAGGTCGCAGCCGGCCTCGGTGTGGCCGGCGCGGGTCAGCACGCCGCCTTCGCGTGCACGCAGGGGGAAGATGTGGCCGGGTTGTACCAGGTCTTCGGGGCGGGCGGTGGGGGCCATGGCCGCTGCCACGGTGCGCGCCCGGTCGGCAGCGGAAATGCCGGTGGTGACGCCGATGGCCGCCTCGATCGACACGGTGAACGCCGTGCTGAAAGCGCTGCCGTTGGCCGGTACCATCTGCTCCAGGCCCAGGCGCTGGCAGTGTTCGTCGGTCAGGGTCAGGCAGATCAGGCCACGCGCTTCGCGGGCCATGAAGTTGATGGCCTGGGCGTCGCAACGCTCGGCAGCGATCAGCAGGTCGCCTTCGTTCTCTCGGTCCTCGTCATCCACCAGCAGGACCATCTTGCCTTGCCGGTAGTCCTCTAGAAGTTCCTCGATGGTGTTGAATGCCATGTTGCACGCTCACTGTGGTGGGGTGATTATTATGGTATACCATCATACACAAATATCGTCGTTTCAGGAGAGCAGCGCATGAAGGCCTATTGGATCGCCCACGTGGACGTAACCGACCCCGAGCAATACCAGCAGTACACCCAACGCGCTCCGGCAGCCTTCAAGGCATTCGGCGGCCGCTTCCTGGCACGTGGCGGGCGCAGTGAGGCGATGGAAGGGCGGCCAACCCCGCAGCGTAGCGTGGTGATCGAGTTTGATTCGTACGAGCAGGCCGTGGCGTGTTACCGGTCCGCGCTGTACCAGGAGGCGTGCAGCCATCGCCAGGGGGTGGCGAAGGCTGAAGTGATCATTGTCGAAGGGTTTGAACCCTGATGTTGGGCTGATGGCCCTTTCGCGGGTAAACCCGCTTGTGTCTTGGAGAAGGAATAGAATCTGAAGTGAGAGCGGTGAATGGCAAGCTGATAGCCCGAGGTGCCCAGAGCACGTGTGGGAGCAAAAGCTGCCATTCACCGTTCCACTTTGGCGAGAGCCCGAACAGTTGGATGAGGGCCGTGATCTCGAATCACAAGCGTGGGCCAAACGCCGAAAATCGTGCGGCGAACACGCTGCAGGCCTCACCGCGTATCAACCCACCAACGCACCCAGCTCAATCAAACCGCCATCGAATTCATCCATGGCATCCAGCATCGCTGCCCGCATGTACACCCGTGACGCCCGATCAAACAGCAACTGTAATGTTGGACGCTCATCGCTGCCCACATTCACCACAATCACATTGATGCGTGCCACCGAAGTCTGGGCCACCGCCCCGGCCGGAAACGCCTCGGCACGCAAGTCCACTGCGCACAACTTGGCCATCACCGCACTGCCAAGGGCTCCAGACAGCTGCAGCCAGGCATGGCTGTCCTGGCGCGGCAGCAAGTAGTTACGCTGGGCATCCTGCACCCACTCGGCCTCTGCGCCAGCCACCCGTGCGCCTTTGTCGGCCAGGCTGCCCAGCAGCAGGTACTCGGTCTGCGACAACCGCGCTACCCAGCCGCCGTCGTCCTGGCGCACGGCCTGGTTCGGCTGCGGCGGCAAACGGTAGCCGCGCTGCTGCAGGTAGGCGGCGGTGTCACCCCCGCGAAACCCGACCCGTGCCACATCGGTCAGGTCGGTCAACGCGCAGGTGTGCCGCCACTCGGCCCGCGGGCTGTGAGGGAGAAACGCTTCGGCTTGCAAACGGGTCATGGCTCAGAGCTCCTGGCGCTGGTTGTCGGGATCGTGGAACGGCAGTTGCACCACCTTGGCCTGCACCATCGCGCCGCCCTGCACGCGGATCGGGATGTGCATGCCTGGGGTGGCCTGGTGGGCACCGGCATAGGCCAGGCCGATGATCTGCCCTACGGTTTGCGAGTATTCGCAGGAAGTGACGTTGCCGCTGATGTCCGGCCCGTCCAGCACCAGGTGCCCCTCCATTGGTTGCGGGCTGCCCTTCGGCAGGGTGAAACCGACCAGCTTGCGCTTGAGCGGCTGCGCCTCAAGGATTTCGATGGAGCGCTTGCCGACGAAGAACGGCTTCTTGCGGCCGATGGCCCATTGCATGTCGATCTCTGCCGGGTGGGTCATGCCGTCGGTATCCTGGCTGATGATCACATGGCCTTTTTCCAGGCGTAGCAGGCGCTGGGTCTCGACGCCGAAAGGGCGAATACCCAGGCCTGCACCGGCTTGCATCAGTTCGTCCCACAGGCGCTCGGCATGGCGCGCCGGCACATGCACTTCGTAGCCCAGCTCACCGACGAAGCCGACCCGCAGGATGCGTGCGGGGATGCCCGCTACATTGCCCAGGCGTACGCCGAGGTAGGGGAAGGCTTCGGCCGACAGGTCCACGTCAGCGCACACCTTGGCCAGCACCTGGCGTGACAGTGGCCCGGCCAGGTTTACCGCGGCCAGGGCGGCGGTGACGTTGGTGATGTCCACGTCCAGGCGCCACTGCGCGTTCCACTTCAGCATCTGTTGATAGATGCGGTCCACGCCGCTGGTGGTGGCGGTGACATAGAAGTGTTGCTCGCCCAGGCGTGCGCAGACGCCGTCGTCGATCACCACGCCCTGTTCGTTGGTCATCAGCGCGTAGCGGGTGCGGCCGACAGGCAGCTTGGCAAAGCCGAAGGTGTAGACGCGCTCCAGCAGTTCTGCGGCGTCTGGGCCGCGCACGTCCAGGCCGCCCAAGGTAGACACGTCGATCAGGCCGACTTTTTCGCGCACATGGCGGGCTTCTTCCTGCATGCAGCGCTCACGTTCCTCGGGCTTGCCGTAGTAGGCCGGGCGTTGCCAGGTGCCGGCAGGCATCATTTTCGCCCCGGCTTGCAAGTGGCGGCGGTGCATTGGCGTTTGCCGGTAAGGGTCGAAGGCACGGCCGGCGACATGCGCCAGCTTTTCTGCCTGGAACGGTGGGCGGGCAGTAGTCACCCCGGTCTCGCTGATGCTGCGGCCGGTCGCCTGCGCTACCAGGCGTGCGGTGGGCAGCGCCGAGTGGCGGCCTTGGGACGGGCCCATGCCGACCGTGGAAAAGCGCTTGACCAACTGCACGTCGCGATAGCCGCTGCGGGTGGCGTTGACGATGTCGCGCACCTGCAGGTCTTCGTCGAAGTCGACGAAATCCTTGCCCTTGGGGTGCGCAAAGATTGGCCAGGGGAAATTGACCTTGGCTTCGGCGCTGAACACCGATTGTGGTGGCGCTTGCAGGCCCAGCGCTGCCACTGCATCGGCAGCCCCGCGCGTGGCATCGGCCAGCACGTTGGTCAGCGCGTGACGGCCGTTCACCGAGCCGGCGATGCCCAACCCGGCTGGCAGGTCGCTGATGGTGAACTCGTCGCGGTTGACGTCATAGGCCAACTTGCCACCGGCCTGGCACAGCAGCTGGTATACCGGCATGTAGCCCGCCGACATGCACAGCAGGTCGCAAGCCAGGCGCAGGCCATGAGGGCCGACCTTGCCCTGGCCGGTGATCGGGCGAATGTCCACGCCGTTCACATGACGCATACCCGCTTCGTGCAGTGCTTCGTACACCGTGCTGCCCAGGTACACGGGGATATCGCGGCGCTTCAGTTCGGCGGCCAGTGCGGCATCGGCCGGCGCAGCGCGCATATCGACCACTGCGGCCACGGCCACGCCTTGCTCCTGCAAGTCGAGGGCGGCCAGATAGCCGTCATCGTGGCCGGTGAGGATCACCGCGCGCTGGCCGGGCTTGACCGCATACAGCTTCATCAGCCGCTGGGCAGCGCTGGTCAGCATCACGCCCGGCAGGTCGTTATTGCGAAACACCACCGGCTGGTCGAACGAACCGGCTGCCACCAGGCAACGGCTGGCACGCACCTTGTACAAGCGTGTGTGCTGGATCACTGGCAAGTAGTTGTCGGTGAACCAGCCGTTGCAGGTGGCATCCAGCAGTACCTGGATGTTCGGGTGGACCTCGATGGCGGCCAACAGCTCCTGGCGCAGGCTGGCGGCGCGGGTGCCGGCGATGTCGAAGCGGGCGTAGGTGAGCGAGCCGCCCAGTACCGGCTGTTGTTCGATGAGCAGCACCTTGGCCCCGGCATTGGCCGCGTCCAGCGCGGCGCGCAGGCCGGCGGGGCCGCCGCCGATGACCGCCACATCGACGAACAGATAGGCTTTGTCGTAGTACTGCGGCTTGAAGCCAAGGTCGAGCACGCCCAGGCCGGCCTTTTTGCGAATCAGCGGTTCCCACACTTTCCACATGCCCTTGGGCTTGTAGAACGAGCGGTAGTAGAAGCCCACCGGCATGAAGCGTGAAAACTTGCCCAGACAGGCGTCGCGGTCATGCTCCAGGCTGCCGTTGAAGTTCTGCCCTGTGACCACCTGGCCCTCGCATGCGGCCTCCAGGTCGGCCAGCACGTTGGGTTCGTCAGGCAACTGCACCAGGGTGTTGGCATCCTGCCCGGCCATGCTCAGCGGGCCGCGTGGGCGATGGTATTTGAACGAACGCGACAGCAGCCAGCGGCCGTTACCGAGCAGGGCGCTGGCAATGGTGTCACCGGCAAAGCCCTGGCAGGCCTGGCCATCGAACTGGAAGCGCAGGGGCCGCTCGCGGTCGATCAGCAGGCCCATGGGCGCAGGGAGGCGAGTGTGGCTGTTCATCCGGCGATCTCCGGTGTGGCAACGGGGGTGAAGTCGACACGGCGGTCGAACAGTGCTTTCGGGTCGAAGGTGCGCAGCACCTGGTCACTCACCGTGTGACGCTCGGCCAGAAACCAGTAGCTGGAGGCGTTGTGCAGCCACCACTCGGTCACCACCCCGGCCAGGTTGTCGCTGTTGAACACGTAGTCTGCCCACTCGGCATCGCTGCAGCGGGCCGGGTCGGGCATGTGCTTGAATTCGCCGCCGTAGGTGAACTCGCTGATGTTGCGCGGGCCGTTCAAGGGGCAGGTCAGGATCTTCATTGTCGTTGCTCCTAGTGGCTGGCCGCAGTGGCGCCCATTTCGTTGACTTGCTGGAAGCGGCTGAAGCGCTCCAGGGCGAAGGGGGCGATCATTTCGGGCACTTTGCCGCCGCTGGCCACCAGCTCGGCCATGGTCTTGCCGCAAATTGGCGTGGCCTTGAAGCCCCAGGTGCCCCAGCCGGCGTCCAGGTAGTAGTTGTGCACCGGCGACAGGCCCATGATCGGGCTGTAGTCCGGGGTCATGTCGGTCATCCCGGCCCACTGGCGCATCAGCTTGGCGTTGGCCATGAACGGGAACATCTCGATGGCGTGGGCCAGCAGGCTTTCCTTGAGATCCAGTGTGGAGCGCGTGTTGTACAGCGGGTAGGGGTCGGAGCCGCCGCCAAAGACGATCTCGCCACGGCTGGTCTGCTGCACATAACAGTGCAGTGCCGACGAACTGACCAGCGGATCGAGGAACGGCTTGAACGGCTGCGTGACCATGGCCTGGAGCGGGTAGGTGTGAATCGGCGCACGTATGCCAGCCTTGGCCATCAGCAGCGAACTGGCGCCGGCCACGGCCTGGACCACGCAGCCGCACTGTACGGTGCCACGGTTGGTCTTGACCGCTTCGATGCGGCCATTGCGAATCAGCAGGTCCTGCACTTCGGTCAGCGGGTGGATTTCCACGCCACGCTTGGCTGCCTGCTTGGCGTAGCCCCAGGCGACTGCGTCATGGCGCGCGGTGGCGCCGTCGATGTGCCAAAGGCCCGCCAGCACCGGCAGGTGGCCGGGGTCGAGGTTAAGGCTGGGCACCAGTTCACGAATCTGCTGGCGGTCGATCATTTCGGTGCGCCCGCCGAAGTGCTTGTTGACTTCGGCCCGCTGGCGGAAGGCGCGCACGGTGGCATCGGTGTGCGCCAGGGTGAGCTGGCCGCGCTCGGAATACATGATGTTGAAGTCGAACTCGTTCGACAGGTTCTGGAACATGCGCACCGATTCTGCGTAAAAGCGCACACCTTCGCTGGTGAGGTAGTTGGAGCGGATAACCGCGGTGTTGCGTGCGGTATTGCCACCGCCCAGGTAGGCCTTTTCCAGCACAGCGACGTTGGTCACGCCATGGTACCTGGCGAGGTAGTAGGCGATGGCCAGGCCATGGCCGCCGGCGCCAATGATCACCACGTCATAGCGTGGCTTGAGTTCGCACGGTGGCGGCAGGTCGACCTCCACCGGGTAGTCGGCACTCAGGCCGTATTTCAGCAGGGCGAAAGGCATCAGGTGCGCTCCTGGTGGGCGGCCTGTTGTTGCAGGTCGAGGGCGAGCAGGGTGTTTTTCATCAGGTAGGCGATGGTCATCGGGCCGACGCCGCCGGGCACCGGAGTAATGCCGGCGACCTGGGGCAGGGCAGCGGCGAAGTCGACATCACCGACCAGGCGGCTGTGGCCGCCGTCATCGACGCGGTTGATGCCGACGTCGATCACCACCGCGCCGGGCTTGAGCCAGTCGGCACCGATCAGCCGTGGCTGGCCCACTGCCGCCACCAGGATGTCGGCCTGGCGGCAAAGCGCTGGCAGGTCGCGGCTGTGCGAGTGCACCACGGTCACCGTACAGTCGGCCTGCAGCAGCAGGGCAGCCATGGGTTTGCCGACAATGTTCGAGCGGCCGACCACCACCGCATGCTTGCCGCGCAGCTCGCCACAGGCGTCGCGCAGCAGGCGCATGCAAGCGCTGGGGGTGCACGGGGTGAGCACATCGCGGCCTTGGGCCAGGCCACCAACGTTCTCGCTGTGGAAGCCGTCCACGTCCTTGAACGGGCTGATGGCTTGCAATACACGGTGCTCGTCGATGTGCCCGGGCAACGGCAGTTGCACGAGGATGCCGTTTACCTCCGGGTCGCGGTTCAGGCGGTCGATCAAGGTCAGCAGGTGGGCCTGGGTGGTGTCGGCGTGCAGGCGATGTTCCAGCGAGCGGATGCCCACCTCTTCGGCGCGCAGTACTTTGTTGCGTACGTACACGTGGCTGGCGGCATCGGCGCCCACCAGCACCACGGCCAGGCCGGGTTGCACGCCGCCCTGGCGCAGTTCCAGCACCTGCTCGCGCACTTCGGCCAGCACCCGCGCGGCGGTGGCCTTGCCGTCGATCAGCTTGACGCTGAGAAGGGCGCTCATTTGAAGATCACCGTGCGGTCGTGGTTAAGGAACACCCGGTGTTCCAGGTGGTATTTCACGGCGCGGGACAGGGCGATGGTCTCGGTGTCGCGGCCGATGGCCACCAGATCGTCCGGTGCGTAGGCGTGGTCCACGCGCTGCACTTCCTGCTCGATGATCGGGCCCTCGTCCAGGTCGCTGGTCACGTAGTGGGCGGTGGCGCCGATCAGTTTGACCCCGCGCTGATAGGCCTGGTGGTAAGGCTTGGCACCTTTGAAACCGGGCAGGAACGAGTGATGGATGTTGATCGCCCGCCCCGACAGCTGCCGGCACAGGTCATCGGAGAGGATTTGCATGTAGCGCGCCAGCACCACCAGTTCGGTGCCAGTGTCCTCGACGATGCGCAGCAGCGCGGCTTCCTGTTCGGCCTTGGTGTCTTTGGTCACCGGCAGGTAGACGAAGCGGATACCCTGGCGCTCGGCCATCGGGCGCAGGTCCAGGTGGTTGGAGACCACAGCGGTAATGTGCATGTCCAGCTCGCCCTTGGCGTGGCGGTACAGCAGGTCGGACAGGCAGTGGTCGAACTTGCTCACCATCAGCAGCACGCGCATCGGCCGGGCGCTACTGTGCAGGCTCCACTGCATGCCGAAGCGCTGGGCCACGTCGGTAAAGCCAGCCTCCAGTTGCGGCGTATCACCACGGATACCGGTGTTGAAGCGAAACACCGCGCGCATGAAGAAGCGCCCATTGTCCTCGTCGTCGAACTGCGCCATCTCGCTGATGTAGCAACCGTGCTCGGCCAGGTAGGTGGTCACTGCGGCGACGATGCCGGACACGGCCGGGCAACTGACGCGCAGGATGAAGTGATCGGGAGCGGGGTGCATGTCGGGTAGGCCTCGTGATGGAGTGGGGCAGGTCGGGCACAAGGGCAAAAAAAGCTTCGCAAGGGGCAAAGTGGTGTTTCTTCGTGGGAATATAAATTTCCTTTTGGCGATTTATAGGCGAAATGAGGGCTAGCGGTCTAGCGGTTTGTGAAATTTTTTATCCTGACAGGAAAGTTTTTTTCGAGGCCTTTGCCGGGCTATGCTTGCTCCATGACACCACCCCCTCTGCGCCAACCTTGCCCTCCTGGTGCCTGCGACTGCGGCCGTGAACACTTGGTCGATCACCCGCAGGCGGCCCAGCGCATCCTCCTGCTGACCCGACAGGAAGAAAAGCGCCTGCTTGAACGCCTGGAAAACCTCAAGGACTTCGAGGACCTGCAACGCCTGCAGCAACGCCTGTACGAAAACCTCGGCATCCGCGTGCACATTGCCCCCGGCTACAACGAAGTGCGGACCATGCGCGGTATCGTCATTGAACTGGATGACCAGCCGGGTCTGTGCCGCAAGACCCGGCAGTCGATCCCGGCGGCAATTCGCCGCGGGCTGGAGCGCAACCCGCAGGTAGCCTTCCGTCTGCTCGATACCCACGACCTGCTGCGTGATGCCTGACCTTTGATTTCTGCACCGCTCCCACATGGGGCGCGCCAGTTGCTCTAATTTTTTCACCGCGTGCTACGTCTACTTGAAAGCCCCCTGCACCAGGCGTGCAGCGGCACTCATCATTCAAGGAGACAGGCAATGACTTCCGTTTTCGACCGCGACGATATCCAGTTCCAGGTAGTGGTCAACCACGAAGAGCAATACTCGATCTGGCCAGATTACAAAGCCATCCCCAACGGCTGGCGTGCCGTCGGCAAGAGCGGCTTGAAGAAGGAATGCCTGGCCTACATCGACGAGGTGTGGACCGACATGCGCCCGCTGAGCCTGCGTCAGAAAATGGCCGAAGCCGCCCAGTGACCGCGCTGAACCTGCTGTGCCTGCCGTACTCCGGGGCCAGCGCCATGGTCTACAACCGCTGGCGGCGCAAACTGCCCGCCTGGTTGCAAGTGCGCCCGGTGGAGCTGCCCGGGCGCGGCGCACGCATGGCCGAGCCGCTGCACACCGACATGCAAGTGCTGGCCCGGCAACTGGCCAGCGAGCAGCGCCTGGCGACGAGCGCCCCTTATGCGTTGCTCGGCCACAGCCTGGGTGCATTGCTGGCCTTCGAGCTGGCGCATGAGCTGCAGGCGCTGGGCTGCCCCGCGCCGCTGGCCCTGTTTGCCTGCGGTACGGCGGCACCCTCCCGGCGCGAAGACTACGACGGCAAGAACTGGCGCGAGCCCAAGCGCGACGCCGAGCTGATCCGCGAGTTGCGTGAGCTTCAGGGTACCCCTGAGGAAGTGCTGGCCAACGCCGAGCTGATGAGCCTGACCTTGCCTACCCTGCGCGCCGATTTTCTGCTTTGCGGCACATACGCCTACCGCCAGCGGGCGGCGTTGCAGTGCCCGCTGCACGTGCTGGGCGGGGCGGATGACCGGGCCAGCGACGAGCAATTGCAGGCCTGGCGCCAGGAAACCCAAGCCGAGTTCTCGCTGCAGATGTTTCCCGGTGGCCACTTCTTCATCCATGAGCAGGAGGACCACGTGCTTAGCGCGCTCACGGCTTCACTGGAACCGCTTCGGCTTTCTGCCTGATTGACGTCACCGCTTGCCTGGGGGAGGCTAGGCCTTTTCCCAGGCAAGGGGCGGACAATGCTGATCGATCCACACAAGGCCACGCTGCTGGTCGTCGACATCCAGGAAAAACTCATCGACGCCATGAGCGACCCTGAGGGTACTCGGGCACGGGCACGCTGGTTGTTGGCGGCGACCGCCGAGCTGGAGCTTCCGACGGTAATTTCCGAACAGTATCCCAAGGGCCTGGGGCATACCTTGGCGCCACTGCTGGCCGCAGCACCGGCAGCCGAAGTGGTGGAGAAAAGCCATTTTTCCTGTGTGGCTGCCGGTTGCCTGCCAGCGAGCCTGATGGCGCGTGAGCAGGTGATCGTGTGTGGTATGGAAACCCATGTCTGCGTGCTACAGACGGTGCTTGGCCTGCTGGCCTTGGGCAAGCAAGTGTTCGTGGTCGAGGATGCCTGCGACAGCCGTACCGCTGCCAGCAAGGCGGCGGGCCTGGCGCGCATGCGTGAGGCCGGGGCGCAGGTGGTGACCCGCGAGATGGTGTTGTTCGAATTGATGGGCAGCGCCGGCCACCCGCTGTTTCGCCACATCAGCAAAACCTACCTGGTCGGTGAACAGCCCTGAACGGCCGGTTACTGGCTGCCGGGTTGATGGCGCTGGCGCTGCTGCAAGGCTGTGCCGGGCGCCGTGAAGAAGCGCCCGAGGCGGACCCGGCCAAAGTCCGCGCCCAGCTGTTGCGGTTGCTGCCTGCGCAGGCCAAGGACCGCGAAGGCTGGGCCAAGGACATCCAAGTGGCGTTCGAGGCCCAGCGTATTACGCCGAGCAAAAGCAATTTGTGCGCTGTATTGGCGGTGACCGAGCAGGAATCCACTTTCACTGCCGACCCGCAGGTGCCCAACCTGGGGCGTATCGCCCGCGAGGAAATCGACCGCCGTGCCGGGCGCTTGCATATCCCCAGGCTACTGGTTGACGGTGCGCTCAAGGCGCCCTCCGGTAACGGCCAGAGCTACCAGCAGCGTTTGCAGGCGGTGCGCAGCGAGAAGCAACTGAGCGAGCTTTACGACGAGGTCATCGCCCGTGTACCGCTGGGCAAGACCTTGCTGGACGGGCTGAACCCGGTGCGCACCGGCGGGCCGATGCAGGTCAGCATCGACTTCGCCGAAAAGCATGCGCAGGCGTATCCCTACAGCCATGACGGCACGATTCGCCAGGAGGTGTTCACGCGGCGCGGCGGCATGTACTTCGGCATCGCCCACCTGTTGGGCTACCCCGCCAGTTACGAACGCCAGCTCTACCGTTTTGCCGATTTCAACGCGGGCTGGTACGCCAGCCGCAACGCGGCGTTCCAGGCCGCATTGGGCAAGGCGACCGGCGTGCCGCTTGCCTTGGACGGCGACCTGATTGCACCGGGGGCGATCATGCCAGGTGCCACCGAGCAAGCCGCAAGAAAGCTGGGGGCGAAGCTGGGGCTGCGTAACCCGCAGATTCGCAGCCAGCTGGAAGAGGGCGACAGCCTGGCGTTCGAGGACAGCAAGTTGTACAGCGGGGTGTTTGCCCTGGCAGATGCCAAGGCCGGTAAACCTGTGCCGCGGGCGGTATTGCCGGGGATCGAACTGAAGAGCCCCAAGATCACCCGCAAGTTGACCACGGCGTGGTTTGCCGGGCGGGTGGACGAGCGCTATCAGCGGTGCATGAAGCGTTAACTTTTCAGCTGACGCGATCCATTGTGGGAGCGGCCTTGCGTCGCGAAAGGGCCGCATAGCGGCCCCAGGGTTTCTGCGTTGATACAAAAATTGCGGGGCTGCTGTGCAGCCCTTTCGCGACGCAAGGCCGCTCCCACATTGACCACATCGGCCTGCTCGATCAGCTTTCGCCCAATGCCCCAACCACCTGGTCGACACTGGTCTTGAGCCCTGCAAACGCATCGTCAGGGTCACTCTCCACCACCACCAGCTTCGCCCCGGCGGCCTTGATCGCTTCGGCTACTGCGGCCTCCGGCTGGCGGTGGTCCAGCACCAGTGCTACATCCTGCGCTTTCAGGTTCTCCTCCAGCGCCTTGAGCGCGGCAGCATCCCATTCGGTCGGCAGCGGTTGCTCCACCACATCCAGGTTCAATCCGCTGGCCAGGTAACCCAACCGCTCGGACAGGCTCACCACCGTCAGGTTGTCGACCTTGGCCAGGCGTGTCTGGCTGCTGGCAGAAAGCTCCAGCAGCTGGCGCTTGAGCCCCGCCAGGTTGCCCTGGATCTTCGCTTTGTCACCCGGGGCCAGGCGCTCCAGGTCATTGGCCACCACATCGGCCATACGCCCGAGGTTGGTCGGGTTGAGCCAAGGGTAGGCGCCATAGGCATCATCACCGGAGACTGCAATCCCTGGCAGCGCACCATCCACCGGCCGTGCGGCATCGATTTCGACGATGCGGATGTTGCTGCGCCGGGCCATCGGGTACAGCGGGTCGTCACGCCAGATCGAACGCACACCGATTACCGCGTCGGCCTGTTGTGCGACTTTTTCCAGGCTGGCGCCACCGCGCCCGCTGAAGTACGACGGCTGCCGGCTGGCCGGCAGGTTGGCCGGCGCCGCACGTTTTAGCTGTACCGCAGTGCCGTCGAGCAGGGCGCTGGCCAGGCTGTGGGTGACGGGCAGGGTGGTCAGCACTTGTGTGGCAAAAGACAGCGACGGCAGGCCGGCCAGGGCCAGCGCCAGGGTCAGGCGTTTCAGGTTCATGCCGGGTTTCCTTGCAGGCGAGGGACAAGGGCGCGGGCCAGGGCGGCCAGGGCAAAGCAGATGCCCGCGACCAGGATGATGGCGGCGCCTGACGGTACTGGCAGGTCGAACACGATCGGAAGCAGGATGCCAAACAGGGTGCTGACAGTGGCAATCACCACCGACAGGAAGAAAAAGCCCTTGAGCGACTGGCTGACAAGGCGAGCGGCGGCAGCGGGAATGACCAGCAGCGCGCCGACCAGGATGGCCCCGATCACCTTCACGGCGGCCACGGTCACCAAAGTCACCAGCACCACGAACAGGTAGTCCAGGGTTTTCACCGCTACCCCGCGCACAGCTGCCAGCTGTGGGTTGAAGCTGGCCAGCATGATGCGGTTGTACAGCGGCAGCGCCAAAGCCAGCACCAGGACCGCGACGATGCCCAACACCACCAGGTCCTGGCCGCTGACGGTCAGCACCGAGCCGAACAGCACGTTCTCGAGGATGTGCACGTTGATCTTGCCCGCCAGCATCAACAGCAGGCTGGCGCCCAGCGCCAGCGACACCGACAGGAACACGCCAATCAGGGTGTCCGGCGACAGCCCGGTACGGTTGCGCAGGAAATTGAGCAGGATGCCGAACAGCAGGCAGTAGCCGAACAGGCTGCCGTAAGGGCCGGTGTAGGGCTCGCCCAGCAGGATACCGATGGCCACCCCGGTCAGCGCGGCATGGCCCACTGCCTCGGAGAAGAAAGCGAAGCGCTTGACCACCACCAGGGTGCCCAGGCCGCCCAGCACCGGGCCGATCATCAGGCCGGCCAACAGGGCGTTGACCACGAAACCGTAGGCCAGCGCCTCGGGCAGGTAACCAGCGGTGGCCCAGTCCTGGACCAGTTGGCGAAATGCTTCAAAACTCATGGGGCAAGGCTCTCGCTACGCGGGTGAACAGAGAACAGGCCGAGCAGGCGCTCCGGGGTCAGGGCCTGAGCGGGGGGGGCGTCGAACAGCACCTTGCGGCTCAGGCCGGTTACCCGGTCAGCAAGGCGCAGCACCGCTTCCAGGTCGTGCTCGATCCACAGCACGGTGGTGCCCGCCTGGCGCCAGCCCTTGAGCAACTGCTCGAACACCTGGATACCGGCTTCATCGAGTGCCGACATGGGTTCGTCCAGCACCAGCAACTGCGGCTCGGGGATCAAGCCCTGGGCCAGCAGCACGCGCTGGCGCTCGCCCCCGGACAGCGCACCCATGCGCCGCTTGCGTTTGTCTAGCATGCCGACCTGCGCCAAGGCGGCGTCTATGGCCGGTTGCACCCGCCGCGACAGCCCGAGAAAGGCGGGGCGGCGCTGGCACATGGCGGCCATGAAGTCGTCCACGGTCATCGGCAGGCCGCGGTCGAACTCCAGGGCCTGCGGCACATAGCCGATCACCTCGCGTGCGCTTGGCCAATGCAGGGTCAACTGGCCCTGATGCGGCATCTGCCCGAGCAGGGTCTTGATCAGCGAGCTCTTGCCGCCGCCATTGGGGCCGACGATGGCATGCACGCTGCCGGCGGCCACAGTGAAAGCGACCTGTTCAAGGATGCGTGTGCGGCCTAGCGTCAGGTCGATGCCAGCGAACTCGATGCGTGGCCCGCAGGCCGTCACCAGGTTGGCGGCGGCGGTCATGCGCGGTTCTCCTGAATGGCGCGGACCACGGTGTCGAGGTTGCGCTTCATTTCCACTTCGTACTTGTCCTTGGTGTATTCGCCATAAGAGATGTGCGTCAGCGGGTACAGGCGCACACCAGATTCACGCTGGATGGTTTCGACATAGGCCGACGGGAAGTCCATTTCCGAGAAGATCACCTTCACGTCCAGGGCTTTGAGCTGGTCGATGGTCTTTTTCAACTGGGCCGGGCTGGGTTCGATGCCGTGGGCCGGTTCGACCACGGCGGTCACCTCCAGGCCGAAGTCGCGGACCAGGTAATCGTAGGCGGCGTGGATGGTGGCCACCCGGAAGGTGGCGCTGGGGGCCTCGGTGACCTTGGCCAGGGCATCGGCACGCAGGGCGCGCAGGCGCTTGGCGTAGGCGCGGGCGTTTTGCGTGTAGAGCTTGGCGTTGTCCGGGTCGAGCTTGCCCAGTTCACGGGCGATGTTGTTGACCTGGGCGATGGTGGTGCTGATCGACAGGAAGGTGTGTGGGTTGACCACCTTGCCGGCGCCGCGGGCGGCAATACCGGTGGCCGCCAGCAACGGAACGTTCTGGTTGGCCTCGATGGTATTGATGCCGGGCTTTTCGCTGGCGGCGATCATGCGGTCGGCGAAGTCGTCGTGGCCCACGCCGTTGAGCACCACCACGTCCAGGGTGCCGATGCGCCTGATGTCCTCGGCCCGTGGCTCGTAGGCGTGGGGGTTGAAGCCCGCTGGAATCAGCGGCACCACTTCGGCCTTGTCGCCGACGATGTTGGTCACGTAGCTGTAGTAGGGGTGCAGGGTGATGCCGATGCGCAGCGGCTTGCCGTTATCGGCCAGGGCCGTTGCCGGCAGGGCAAGCGCCAGGAGCAGGGCGAGGGCGGAGCGGAACATGGGGAAGTCCTTGGGTTCAGTGACGGTGTTCGCGGGTAACCCCGGCGTCGTAGTGGCTGACCACCTGCTGCCAGCCAGCGGCAATCAGTGCCGCCTGGCCGAGGTCGTCCGGGGGCGTGGCGGCGCTGTCGCGGCGCAGCCAGACATCGGCCTGGCCAGTGCTCTCGGCCGGCAGGATCAGCAGCAGGCTGCCGGCGATTTCAGGGGCCTGGCTGCGGCCCAGGTAGGCGCCGGGCTCCAGCCATGACCAGTGGTGGCCGCCACGGCTCTGGCTGCCTGTGTCGACCACGAAGGGCGGCAGGCCTTCTTCGGCCAGGGCCTGCACGCTAGGCACGGCAGCGTTTTCTTCACGCAGCAGCTGGATCTCGTCGAAGGCCACCCGCAGGTCGGTGTACAGGCCTTGCTCGGCGGCGGTGAGGTCGCGACGGGCGTCGATCTGGTGGCTGGCGATGGTCTGTTCGTCTTCGCGCTCGCCACGCAGCAGCACCACGCTGGCGGCGAGCAGCACGATCAGCAGGCTGATCAGCAGCACGTACAGGGTTTCGTGCCCGGCGCCGGCCGGGCGAATCACTTGGGCGCGGCTCATGGCTGGCCAATATCGGCGTAGTCGACTTCCACGACATGCCCTGGGCCGGCATCAAACAGCACGTAGAACTCGCCGTCCGGGCGCTTGAAGGTGAGTGTCGAGTCGTCGCCAAGCTTGCCGCCGACCAGCACCTGTTCGTCATAACCGATCACATCCAGGGTCACCCCGGGGGCACCGCTACCGTCCGAAAAACCGCCGGTGCACTTGACCTGGCCGCCGGCCGTTTCTTCGCATTCGCACATCGGGTTATGCGCCAGGGCGGGGCCGGCGGCCAGTACCAGCAAGGGCAGGGCGAGGGTTCGCATCAGCTGTTTCATTTCTTGCCTCCTTGTTTTTCGAGCCAGGCCACGGTGGCTGGCGATGCTTTGGCCAGGGGGACCGACGCCTGGTGCATGCTGCCGTCCCAGCCTTCCAGGGTGATCCAGATCTGTGCGTCAGGCTTGGTGCGGGGCGGGATGGGCAGGTTGGTGCCCATGCGATAAGGCGCACCAAAGAAGATCGTGCCGGCGGCACGCAGGCTGCGCGGTTTGCCAATGCGCAGGTAAACGGCCTTGACGTCATTGATGCAGGCCTTGCACAGCGCTGCGTTGAAGGATTTGAAATCGCCAGCGGGGCCGTCCGGGCGTGGTGCTTCGTCACGCAGTTCAGCCAAATCCAGGGTGTAGGGGCCTGCCTGGATACCGGTGATCACGTTGGCACCCAGCCCGGCGTCGCCACGGAACAGCTTTGCGTCGTTGAAATACTTGGGCATGAAGCCCAGCGGTACCAGGATCAGCAGGATGTTCAGGTGGAAACGCCACTTCAGCCACCACTGCTTCAGTGGGCTGGCGGGTACGGCCTGGGCGTGGCTCATGATTGGGTCTCCAGGGAGGTCTGGGCGCGTTCGGTACGGGGTGCGCGTTCGCTGCGCTTGAGGGCGGCGGCGGTGGCCTGCGCGGTGCGCTTGGTCCAGATCAGCAAACCGCTGAACACCATCAGGGTGAGTATCAGCCCGAAGAAGAACCAGATCAGCTTGATCGGCAGGCCGCCGAAGTCGCCGGTGTGCAAGGGGCGCATGGACTCGGTGACGAACTCCAGCGTGGAGCGGTCGCTGAGCAGGAACTGGCTGTCGACTTTGCGCGTGTAAGGATTGACTTCGGCGCTTTGGAACATCAGCGGATACCAGCCGCGCCCGCCCATTGAAACATGGCTGTAAGCGGTAGACGGCAACGAAACGAAGGTGATATCCAGGCCGGGAATGGCCAGGCCGGCGATGCGTGCCGCCTCATCGAGGTCAATGCGCGGGGCAGGGCTGCCATCTGGTGTTTGCGGCACTTCTTCGCGGGCGATCACCGGCACGATGGGCCGGCTGGAAATGGTGATGTGGTTGTCGAACAGGATTGCC
The DNA here is from genome assembly GCF_053557975.1 of Pseudomonas sp. XP2. Taxonomy (NCBI): domain Bacteria; kingdom Pseudomonadati; phylum Pseudomonadota; class Gammaproteobacteria; order Pseudomonadales; family Pseudomonadaceae; genus Pseudomonas; species Pseudomonas sp. XP2. The sequence goes on along the minus strand of NZ_JBNRIK010000014.1, from coordinate 96,196 downwards.
TGGATCAGGAACCAGGTACCGGTGATGGAAATGACCGCGATGAACCAGATCGACCAGACGCCCGCCAGGCGATGCAGGTCGCCCCAGAAGATGCGCGAACCATGCCCCGTGCGTACCGGTTTGAAGAAGCCCTTCCAGAACTTCTTGTACACCACCAGCCCGGTTACCAGCGATGCCAGCATGGGCAAGCCAAGGATCGACACCAGGTACCAGCCCCAGCTGAAGCCGTTGGTGAACGGCACCAGCCACCAGCCGTGCAGGGCGCGGGTGAAGGCTTCGAAGTTGAAGTCGGGGGACTTGCCCTGGATGGCACCGGTGTACGGGTTGACGTACAGCGTCGGGCTGGTGCCGTCGGGGAAGGTGACATCGGCCGTGAGGGCAAAGTGCGAGCCGTCGGGCTGTATGAGCGAGTCCACGACCATGTCCGGTTCGGCTTTGTGCAGGGCGTCCAGCACTTGCTGGAAGCTAAGGCGCTCGGCGTCGGCATCGGGTTTGCTGGCGCGCACATCGGGGTTGGCGAGCCAGACGATTTCCTGGCTGACCACGGCGAGCATGCCGGTAAAGCAGACAATCAGCACAAAGAACCAGATCGGCAGGGCGAGCCAGCTATGGACCAGGAACCACAGCCTGGATTTGGATTTTTTCGGTGATTTGGCCATCAGACGGTCTTCTGCATTGGGTGGTCGAGCGTGTGCCCAACCAAAGAGGGCTGTACTGATAAGGACGAATGAGAATTGAAAACCTGCCGTTTTAAATGCAAGCAAATGTTTCTAAGCGCAAAGCCGGCCTGTGCGCGAGGCGTCAGGCCGGCTTTGAAGGCATGCAGCAGCGGGGTCAGGCGTGGGTCATGGCCACGGCCGGTTGCGGTTTGCCGTGCAACTGCGCCAGGTCCTGGTACAGCGCCCGGCCAATTTCCGCAGCGCGGGCCGGCAGCACCGAGAGCAGGGTGTCGCTCAGGCCGTGGCTGTTCTCGCAGAACCCTTGCAAGTAAACCGACGCCTGCAGGTCGGGGCTTGCCAGTACGCGGTAGTTGCGGTCAACGCTGAAATCGTCCAGGTAACCGGCAAGCGGTGCCAGCAGGTCACGGTGCGAGCGGCGCTCGTAGCCGGTGGCGAGGATCACGGCGTCGTAGCGGTGGGTTTGCTGCTGGCCGGTGGCAAGGTCGCGCAGGGTCAGTTCCAGGCCTTCGCGGGTGGCCACCACGGCTTCGACCTGGCGGCGGCACAGCACGTTGTGACGGTGCTGGTGGGCGACCTTCTGCCGGTACAGGATGCCGTAGATGCGCTCGATCAGGTTAAGGTCGACCACCGAGTAGTTGGTGTTGTGGTATTCGCCCAGCAGTTTGCTGCGCTGGTCGGCCGGTTCGTTGTAGACCAGGTCGGTGTAGTCCGGTGAGAAGATTTCGTTGACGAACGGGCTGTCGTCGGCGGGTTTGAGGGCCGACCCACGCAGGATCATGTCGACCTTGACCGACGGGTAGCTGTCGTTCAGATCAATGAACGCCTCGGCGGCGCTTTGCCCCGACCCGATCACCGCGATGCGCATGGGTTTGCCGGCGGTGCACGGCAGCTTGTTGAGGCTGCTCAGGTATTGGGAGTGATGGAAAACCCGCGGGTCGTCCTTGAAGGCACCAAACTTTTCCGGGATTTTTGGTGTGCCGCCGCTGCCGACCACCACCGAGCGGGTGCGGCGGCTGTATTCGCGGCCTTGGGCGTCGCGCGAGACCAGGCGCAGGTGCTCGACCCGGCCGGCATTCACCTCTGGTTCGATGCGCAGCACTTCCTGGCCATATACCGCCTGGGTGGCGAAATGGTCGGCGGCCCAGCGCAGGTAGTCGTTGTACTCCAGGCGGCAGGGGTAGAAGGTGCCGAGGTTGATGAAGTCGGCCAGGCGCTGCTTCTGGTGCAGGTAGTTGACGAAGCTGTAGGGGCTGGTGGGGTTGCGCAACGACACCAGGTCCTTGAGGAACGAAATCTGCAGCTCGCTCTGGGTGGCAAGGGTTTCGCCGTGCCAGCGGTAGTCCTGCTGCTTGTCGATGAACAGCGCGTCGAGGGCATGGCCCTGGGACTCGGCGAGTTCTTCCAGGGCAATGGCCAAGGCCAGGTTGGAAGGGCCGAAGCCCACGCCGATCAGATCTTTGATGGTTTCCTGCTGTGAGGACTGGCTCATGGCTGCGATTCCCTGAATGGTCGAAATTGGACGCCCGCCGGCGCTCCGGCTCCTGCGCAAGTACATGTGTTGGAACGAGCCAGTCGCGGGGGAATTTAAGCGGGCTAAAGAACTGCCAGGGATGGCCGATAGGGTGGTTACGGCAAGGACCTATCTTTCAGCCAGGGAATCGAGATGAGCGCAATTACGGCTAGCAACCTCATGATCAATGGCGTTTCAGCGCAGACGCTGAGCGCCAACGCAGCCAACGAACGCGAACAGGCAAAGCAGGCCGGTGAGGCGCTGGGCCCCTTGAGCATCAGTAGCGACAGCATGAAAGTTTCAGCGGGTAGCCAGGCGCAACCTGCGGACAGTGAAGACAGTGGTGAGTCAGAGGCCGTATCCGAGCTGCGTCAGCTGATCAAGGATCTGCAGAAGCAACTGGTCGAGGAGCAGAAGCAGTTGGCTGCGCTGCAGAACAGCAAGATGGATGAAGCGGCCAAGGCCGCTGCGGTGGGCGCCAAGCAGGCAAGCATTGCCACTATCAACGGCCAGATCATGGCAGCCACGGCACAGCTGCTGGAGCTGTTGCAGCAAGAGGGTGGCAGCAGCTCGGGCGGGATGGTCAGCGCCACGGCCTGACTGCCTGGTGCAACGCCTGCAGGAGCGGCCTTGCGTCGCGATGGGCCGCTCCTGCACAGGTTCTGTGCAGCCCCAGGGGCATGCGGTTATTCGGCCGCTACACGCCCCTTGTTCTGCCGCTCGGTCTTGTACTGCATGGCCACTGCCGGTGCCGGCTTGGCGGCCCCGGTCTCCAGCCACTGACGCATGCGGCTGGCATCGGCAAAGTGGGTGTACTTGCCGAAGGCGTCGAGGATGACCATGGCCACCGGACGGTTATCCATGCGGGTCAGCAGCACCAGGCAGTGCCCTGCTTCGTTGGTGAAGCCGGTCTTGGTCAGCTTGATGTCCCAGTTGCTCTTGTTCACCAGGTGGTCGGTGTTACGGAAGCCCAGGGTGTAGTTGGGCTTGCGGAAGGCCACAGTCTTCTCACGCGTGGTCGACAGCTCGCTCAGCATCGGGTATTTGCGCGAGGCCATCAGCAGTTTGGCCAGGTCGCGTGCGGTGGACACGTTCTGCGTCGACAGGCCGGTCGGCTCAACGTAGCGGGTATGCGCCATGCCCAGGCTGCGGGCCTTGGCATTCATCGCCTTGATGAACGCCGGGTAGCCGCCGGGGTAGGCGTTGGCCAGGCTGTTGGCCGCACGGTTTTCCGACGACATGAGGGTGATCAGCAGGGTCTCGCGGCGATCGAGTTGGCTGCCCAGGCGTACGCGGGAATACACGCCTTTCATTTCCGGGTTGTTGGCAATGGTCATGGTGAGCATTTCATCCATGGGCAGCTTGGCATCCAGTACCACCATCGCCGTCATCAGCTTGGTGACCGAGGCGATCGGCACCACGCGGTCGGCGTGGCTCGAATACAACTCCTGGTTGGTATTCAGGTCGATCAGCAAGGCGCTGCCTGAAGCCAGATGCAACTTGGACGGATCTCGTTGGGCTTGGGCCGGGGGTTGTGCAGCAGCAGTCGACGGAAGGGTCGCGGTACCTGTGAGCAACAGCAGCAGGCTGAGGATGGACAGGGATTTTTTCACGTTGAGGCTCACTAAAAGTTGGTATGTCGTTGGCTGTGCAAGGGTTTTCCCCCTAAAACCGATGCATTCTGGAGTATGGCTGAATTGCTGTCGAATGCCTTATGACTAAAGGGCGCAAGGTGAACGAAATTTAATCCTGCGCCGATGCTGTACCCATTACGTTCTTTTCCAGTTTCGCCAGTTCCGCCCAATCGTTGGCAGAATTCAACCACTTAGCGTAGGTCGAGAGAAGCACCTGCACCGAGTGCCCAAGCTGCCCAGCAATAAACGCTGGATTCATCCCCGACATGAGGCACATCGTGGCATATGTGTGCCGGCAATTGTACTGAGGCCTGTGCCTGAGCCCCTTTGCCTCTAGCGCCTGGTTGAAGTGCCTGCCGCCGGTTTCGGGCACGGTGATGTGTGGTGATGAGCCAGAAGGCTGGAAGATGAATGGCGACTTCGTCGAGACGCGAATATCGCCGCTGTCGCCCGAGGCGAGGTAGCCACCCGCGCCGCCATTGTGCTCTCCGAGCTGCTCTCACGGGCTGATGAACGAGCGGGAGAGTTGGCGCAGGCTTATGACCGGGCACGCATAGCCGGTCATCAGTGCGAAGCGTCCTATGACGCACTCGGGCGAAAATAACCATCTGAGACTTCAGCCTCTCAAGATATTGAGAAATGCGACGTACCTGGCGATAATGGCGAATTAATCTCATACACTTGCAATGGACTGCGCGCGTGGAAAAATTCTACGGAATACAATATTTGAGAGGCATTGCAGCTGGGCTGGTTATCATCTACCATTCCATGGTGATGATTGCTGTAGCACCATACTTCGATAACCCGGTGGGTGATTTTGGTGTAGATATATTCTTTGTTATATCCGGGTTCGTAATGTGGGTAACCACAGAGGGTAAGAATAAAGGTATAAGAGAGTTTTGGGTTTCGCGGATATTGAGAGTGGCGCCGTTATACTGGGTGTTCACCTGTGTGCTTGTCGCTGCCGCGCTATTAATGCCAAGCTTGTTTTTCAACTCCCGCGCAGTCGATCCAGTATTCCTGCTTAAGTCACTGTTTTTCATTCCCGCCCTAAACCCAGATGTGGGTGATGTCACGCCTGTATACACCATTGGGTGGACCCTCACATATGAGATGTTCTTTTACGCGATATTCGGTCTCTCCTTAGCATTGCAAAACCTAAGAATGAGACTTCTGTTCTTGGCTGCAGTTATAGTTGCACTTGCTATTGTTGGGTCTGCTTTGGCTCCAGAAGGGCCATTGGGCAAAACCTACACAAGCCCGATCATCATTGAATTTCTGCTTGGCGTCTTGCTAGGGGTCACCAGGCAGCGCTGGGTGGGTATCGGTTTTTTGCCGACAAGTCTATTGGTTGGGGCTAGTAGTGTGGCGCTGGTATTAGCTGATTTCACCCTATTCACTCGGCCTTTAGTATATGGCGTCCCGGCGTTTTTCTTAGTCGCAGGATTTATCTCGATTGAGAAGTACATTCGGTCAAATATCAATAGGGTCGCTCTGTTGTTTGGGGAGGCATCTTATTCACTGTATTTGTCGCATCCAATTTCTCAACGAATCTGGTATGTGCTATTTGTAACGACGTTTGGGCAGATAACCAGCCTTGCGATGGCAGTCTGGTACGCGGTAGGCGCTGTGACTGCTGGGCTGCTAGGCGGAATTGTATGCTACCTTCTTGTAGAGAAATATCTGCTGACGCTGGCAAAAATTATTTCACGCTCGTCCCTTAAGGCCGGCACGGCTATTGAAGTGCAGCGCTAGCGTGATCACACCATTAGGCTGCTTGCTGGTTTTTTCTTTGAAGCAGCCTAATCTTGGCTCTGGAGGTTTCACGCTTGAATGGGGCTTCAACGTTGGTTACTGACCAAACCTTTCCATATCATTCCTGCTTGGAGCTTAGGCATGGATGAGCGGACTTTCATCGGGATGGTTGAGGCCGGCGAGCCGCTGATTCAGAAGGCGATCGACGCCATGCGCTGTTACCACCAGACGCAGGATCATGGCGCGCCTGCAGAGGAGATCGAGCGCCTGCGCCTGCTGGCTGAGTCGCTCTTCCAGGCGGTCTCCGATTACAAGCTCCACGTCGTGGCCAAGGCCCGGGGCAAGGATCTGCCGCCGCTCCACTCAGCTGGCTTTATCAACTCAGCTCCCTGTTTGCGTACATTCCTCACGACTGAGCCCAACCGATACCACGCGAACACGTCGGATAGCCCCTCGTCCAAAGTTGAGGGTTATTTGCTCGGCATGTGTGTTCGATGTAGTCAGGTTAGGCACGCTCCAGCAAGACTGGGAAAAGTACGCCGGATGTCGACCATGCTGTTGGAAATATTGGCTGTAAAGACCCCACCCTACGGAGGGGTGGGGCTCTACCTTTACGATAAATACAGCTTTTTAGCTGAGGCGCGCAGTTCTGGTGAGGCGGATTTAAGATATTTCTCCAAATTGAGAGGTCGTTTTGCGTCGCGCTCTTTCTGAACCTGTTCAATAATGGCGTTGCGATATTCTTGTGGGATTCCGATCAACTTAAGAGATTGATCGATTTGGAGATTGCTTGGGATGTTGCTGTAGTCAAGCAGGGACGTCTGTGCGTAATAGGCAATAGCATTTGTTGCTATATCTGAGATGCCTGAGCTTTCGAAATTGTAGGTCCACAGGCAATAGTCAATGCGTACGGGAACGTATGTTTCTTCGATGCCTTTATCTGGATCTGCTGCATGTCCATCGAGTGCGATTAAATAGAGCTTTTTGTTGCTTGATGCACCTGATGAGTTACCAATTAATGTGTCTAGTGCAGTACCTATCAAGCCGGTTAAGGCATCGCGCCATTTAGCTTCCGGACTATGTAATAGACTGTCGACAGCATTCTTGATGCCTGCCGACGGTCCAGAAGATGACATTACATGAGTCCCCTCGTCCTGCATAATGTAGAGGCCTGGAGGGATCTGGGTGGGCGATCCAGACTTAGCGTCAGACTTAGATTTGGCAATGTCGTCTTCAACGAGTCGTTTTATTTCTGAAAGTTTTGTTTGAGCGAGTACATCTAACATCTGCAAAGAAGCTTTCACTTCTTTAGCTTTTTCGTCAGCGTGATTCTCTAAAGCCCTAATAGCGTTTTGAACAATTCCCATTGTTAGCTCCTTGCTTACGTTATCCCTGGGGAGAGCTCTTGAAAAAAATCAAGAATCAAAATATCTAGCACAAAACTGGAAATCTGCCAGCTGCAGCCCGAAAGCACTTTCGAAAAATGTGGGCTAAGGGTCCTAACCTTGTGCTTGGAACGTAGCCGCCTGGTGACGAGAGGGGCTGGAAGGCCCGTAAATACGGGCCTCCGTAACTTTCTAGAACCCGCCAAAATCCAAAAAACACCTCTGGAGTATGGCTGAATTGCTGTCGAATGCCTTATGACTAAAGGGCGCAAGTTGAACGAAATTTAATCCTGCGCCGCGTGAAAGGCGTATCAGGATGCGATCAGATAGGCCGCCAGGCCCTTGGCAATTCGCCACGGCTTCCAGATTGAAAGGTGATCGAACAGTCGGCTGTAGTTGCCCGCCAGCCCTGCAACCGCAAGGTAGACAAACCACTTTCGCAGCACCCTGGAGAACTTTCTTTTGATGAGTCGCAACAATCGGCACACCTTGAACCATGGCCCTGTCGCAAAAACGAAAAAGCCCAACATGGTGTTGGGCCTCAGCGCCACTCCTCAACGCAGGAATGACAGGAGGGGGAAATTTACGGCACGGCCATATGATACCGCAAGCCTTTTAGAGCCCCTGTTTCATGGGCGGGGCTGCTCTCTAGCCTTCGGGAAGCGTAATGCCGCACACGAACTCACTCGAGCCAAGGCGATGTGAACCGTACTCCACAACATAACCAGCGCCGAGGCGCGCTGCCTCCACCTGGGCTGTCTTCTGGTCGGCATAGACGTCGACAAAATGCCATGGATGCTTGTCCCGAAGCACACCCCAGCCGAGCACCCAGCCCTCCTTGTCGGGGTCTGGAGGCAGGTTTTTCGCCAGGCTGCGTATAACCATCAATCTGCTCGCAATATGGGGAACTGCTCTGCGGGATTGCGTGACTCGGCGTTCATCAACCCGCACGCAGTCGCAGCCTCGGATTTGTTGATATAGCCGCGCTTGAGTCGTTGTTTCTCCTGGTTGTCATAGATATCGAAGCCGCCCGAAGCGGTCGCGGCGTAGAACCGGTTGCCGATGCGGAAGGATTCACCTTCCACTGGCACAGCAGGAACGATAACGAATCTTGGTTGCATGTTTCGCGCCTCCCCAGGCAGAGAGGTAATTATTAGTCTGAGAGCGGGCAGGCAACAATATGACTCATCGAGACTAATCACTGGCGTGGCGTGTCACGCGCGTCAACCATGCGCTTTTGGTCAGTTGGCATCCCGATGCAATCTGTGATGGGGCGGGGCATCGGGATGCTTTGCCGGCTAATGTCGCTCAGCGATGAATCAGCGAGAGTTCGCTGATGATGCAGACCGAGCCGTCGTCGGCCGGTGTTGCGTCGGTATAGTCAACCTGGTTGTAGATGCCGCCGTGGAACTCGAACAGCTGCGAAGACCAGGTGCTGTCGAGCTGTAGATCGCCGGACGTGCCGGATACCCCGTTGCATTTGGCTGTTACATTGACCACGCCTGCAGACGTGGTGTGGAGGCTCACGTCGAACCTGCCACCCAGCGGCACACCTTTGAGTACTGTCGAGTTTACCGGGTCGGTCTGGTTGTAGGTCCGCCGAAACCCCAGGGTAATGTTGCCTTTGTTCCAGAACACCTTCACCGGCGGGCTGTCATCCCCGCGCACGTGCATCTGGGCGATCACCACCTTTTGCGCCGCGTTGACCTTGGTCAGCGTCATGGTCTGGCGATTCCAGTGGTCCTGGGCGCTTCCCAGTGTCCAGTCTTCTGTTTCTGTCCATTCGCAGCGGGTCCTGTGGGTACTTTTGCTCGAAGCGCCCTTGGTGGGGGCTGAAAGCTGGATTGACCCATCGCTGAGGACCTTCACCACACTCGGGAACCGGGCGATCGCTTCAGCACCGCTGAGTTCGAGTGCTACAGGGTTGCTTGGGGAGACCGCCACCGGGGTGGCGATGGTGAGATCGTTGATGTCTACGGTCATGGTAACTCCTGACGAAAAGGGCCTGAATGACGAAGCGTTCCAGCAGCTTTGCGGTGGCTGGCGCAACGAAATTAGCCTTGGGCTAAATTCAAGTCAATAGCCATTGGCTAAATAAATTTCGCTATAGGCAAAATTGCCTGGAGGCGAAATTTTCCGGTGGCAGGGGTTTACGGTGGATTTGGCGGTGAGATAAGCTTTCCCTGAATACTGTACAAACATACAGATATCAGGATGAGAATATGTTCAAGCACGTGAACGCAGCCCCCCGGCAGTGCCAGGGAATGACCGGAGTAGAGCGGCTTAGCCTGCGGGTGTCGTCGAGGATCAACCACCCGCTGGCGCAGACGCAGCGCTGGGTGGTTGTGCACCGGCTGGATACCGACGGTGATGCGGAATGGGACGAGGTGATGGGCCTGCTGCTGGAGACGCCCGAGTTGAACCTTACCTTCAACGATGACCAGAGCGTGACGGTGCGCTGGGCGCGCACCAGCGTGCAAGCACGTGACGACTCCAGCGTCGAGCAGTACAACGAGGAGGTGATGGAGGAGGCGCCGCCATTTTGAGCCTCAGCAAACGCCCGCCTTAAGAGGCGGGCTTCGTTTTACACAAGGTGGGCATTCCACACCAGTAGGACCCTGGCCTGGATGTAGGTCTCTTCTCGGCGGATCATGCGGTCCTTGTGCCGCGAATTGTCGGAGATCATCTCGAAATGGTCCTCATCAGCAATCTGCAGTCGCTTGATGTAAATATGGTCGCCCCAGGAGAAAAAGTAGATGCCATCGCCGACGAACTCGCGGATGCTGACATCGACGATCAGCGGGTCGCGGTGCTTGATGGTCGGCTCCATCGACTGGCCCCAGCCCGTTACCATCTTCAGGTGATGGTGCTCCGTGAACGTCACACCCAGTTCGCGCAGATGGCTGGGGCTGACGCGGACGTCTGTGAACATCTCGGGGTAGTCGTGAGGGATCTGGCCACCGCCCATGGCAGCCCGCACATCGTAGTGAGCAATCCACACTTCGTCGCCGACCAAGCCAGGGCGAACACGGTCAGCCTTTAGCAGCGTGGCATTCTGCGGTTCTTCTGCAGCGGCCAGCAACCTTTGGCGGGTTTCTTCAGGGATGCCTCTGCCGCTTCTGGCAAGCATCTGCTTGACCAGGTCGGCTGCCGAAAGTTTACCGTCGCCGGCTTCGACCGAAGGCTGCCCAGGGTCGCCTGCCGACAGTGCGTCGAACCAACCCCGAGGCAAACCTTCGATGCCCTCGATTCGGCGGGCCACGTCATCGCCCAGGTTTTTCACGGTCTTGTCGGAAAGGATCTGGCTGAGGTGTGCAGGCGCCATCCCCCAGCGTTCTGCGCAGGATCCCTTTCTCTGGCTGCCGATGAGCTTGACCAGGTTGTGCTTGCGAATGTCGTAGATGTCCATAGGGCGAAGCATGCCAGTGTTTAGCTTGCTGCTAAATGCGCGCATAGCTAAATTTCTCTTGTGGCAAAGTTAGCTGTAGGCTAAATTAAATTCACCAGCAAGGGAAGCCAGCGAGACATTTTTCTCCGGGGCTCATGGCATCATCATATGTAATGAGGTTCACATGGATCCGACCGACTTCGGCCCGGGCACAGTCACTTGGCTGAGCGGCACGGGCACTGTGTTACTGGGTGCAGGTCTGTGGCTGCGCAAGTGGTTATCCAGGGATGCAACCGAGCGTGCGATGGACAGTGCAGATATTGCAGTCATCCGCCGACTGACCGACCTGCTGGACATTGAGCGCGATGCCCGCAGAGAGGCAGAGGCCAAAGCCGACCAGTTCGCCAGGGAACGCAACGAGCTGGTGATAAGCGTCGGCCGGCTACAGGGCAAAGTCCTGGCACTGACCAGCCAGTTGGCTATGGCTACAAAAAACACTGGCCCGAAAAAACTGTAGGAGCGAGCTTGCTCGCGATGCGCCCCCCACACAGTAACGGCCAGGCGTTTCGGCAAAAAAAAGCCCGCCAGATCGGCGGGCCATAAAGGGCGTAGGGAGCAACGCACAACAAATTCGGGTCAGGCGACCAGGGTGCCTGGTTGCAACTGTTCAACCAGGGCCTGCGCCGCAGCAAGGGTCGGCATCGGGCCGCTTACGGCTTCGCCGTTGCGCACCAGGTACCAGCATGCCAGCCGGCCCTGTTCACGCAGTGAAGTGGGAACGGCGCTGCCGACAACGGACATGATCTGGATAGTGGCCATGTGGACCTCCTGTGAAACATGGCCCTACGATACGCAGCAGCCTGGGCACTTTGAAATCAACTTCCTCGATAGTGGTCATTAGTTCTATCAACCATTACCAGCGTGGCGGTCCGTAATACACCGGTGGCGGGCCGTAGTAGGTGCGGTAGCCCGGGGGCGGTGGTGCCGGTGCGTAGTACGGCTGGTAGTACACCGGTTGCGGCGGCGGTTGCACGTACACCGGCGGCGGCCCGTAATAGACCGGCTGGCGTTCAACGTACACAGTACGGTCACGCCCGCCATAAACCGTTGCCCCGACCACGGCGCCGACCACTGCCGCACCCAGGACCGGGCCCGGTCCATACCAGCCACCGCCGCCATGGCCACCGTGAGCAGCAGCGGGCCCGCTGATGGCCAAGGCACCGACCAGCAGGGCGATTCCGGGAATGTGACGGATCATGGAGCACCTCGCAGAGAAAGCCCACGTTCGGGGGCCTTGATAATATGACTCCAGTCTCTGTCAGCTGAGCACAGGGGAACGGTAAAGGTTGTGTAAGGGACGACCAGTGGTCGCCTCTGTTACGCTGCACAAACGTTTCAGTTCTGACACAGGAGCAGGCTATGTCGACAACTCCCAGCAGGGATACCGTGCTGTGCATCTCCTTGGCCGGCCGCCCCGGCACCTTTGGCGTGCGTTTTCACAACCACCTGTACCAGCAGCTGGGCCTGGACTTTTACTACAAGGCCATGCGCACCGATGACCTGCCGGCGGCGGTGGCGGGTATCCGCGCCTTGGGTATCCGCGGCTGCGGCGTGTCCATGCCGTACAAGGAGGCCTGTATGGCGCTGGTCGATGAAATCGACCCGTCGGCGGCGGCCATCGAGTCGGTCAATACCTTGGTCAATACCGGTGGCCACCTGAAGGCCTACAACACCGATTACCTGGCCGTGCGCCAGTTGCTGGCGCAGCATCAGGTCGATCCGGGCACCGCCTTTGCCCTGCGTGGCAGTGGTGGCATGGCCAAGGCCGTGGCCAGTGCCCTGCGTGATGCAGGCTTTGCCGAAGGCATCATCGTTGCGCGCAACGAGCAGGCCGGTCGGCAACTGGCAGATGTGTGTGGTTATCGCTGGCTGGCTGAGTTGGGCGACATCTGCCCGCCGATGCTGGTGAACGTGACGCCGATCGGTATGGCTGGCGGGCCGGAGGCAGAGGTGCTGGCGTTTTCTGAGCATGCCATAGCGGCGGCCGAGCGGGTGTTCGATGTGGTGGCGATGCCGGCGCAGACGCCGTTGATTCGCCGGGCGCAGGCGTTGGGCAAGCCGGTGATTACCGGGCTGGAGGTCATTGCGCTGCAAGCGCTGGAGCAGTTTGTGCTGTACACGGGTATCAGGCCGACG
>NZ_JBNRIK010000014.1:72343-83475 GCF_053557975.1 Pseudomonas sp. XP2 | reverse complement strand
TTTTCCCCGCGAAGGGGCCAGTACAAACCTTGGAAGGGTCAGAACAGCTTGTGCCCGTCATCCAGCTGCTGGTCGACCAGTGCGCGGCCGTGGGCCAGCGACACATGCTGCGCGTTCTCCAGGTCGGAGAAAAACCTCATCGGCATCGACATGCGCTTGCTGGTGTGCCCGTCGGGCGCGGTAATCAGGCAGCCGGCGGCGTAGGGCAGGGGGGAGTCGGGGTGGGGCATCACGCTGGCGGTGATGGTGTGCTCGCGGTATTCACAGTGAAGAGATTGCATCGTCCTTACCTCGCTGTGGCATGTGAAGCCGTTACCTTCATATACCACAGCAAGGGGCCGGGAGTTCCCGGCCCGACGAGCGAACAGCGATGAATGCTTAGCCTTTGAGCTCGGTCGGCTGGATCACTTCTACCCAGTAACCGTCCGGGTCCTTGACGAAGGCCAGGTGGTTCATGCGCCCGTCCTGCAGGCGTTTCTGGAACGGCACATCCAGTGCTTCAAAGCGCGCACAGGCGGCGCGCACGTCCGGCACCGAAATGCAGATGTGGCCAAACCCGCGCGGGTCGGTATTGCCGTTGTGGTAGGCAAACTCAGCATCGTTTTCGGTGCCGTGGTTGTGGGTCAGCTCCAGTACGCCAGGGATCGACTTCATCCACTGGTGGCGTGCAGCGTCATCAGCGGGAATCTGCGCCGGGTCGACCAGGGCAAGGAAGTACAGGCTGAAGGCGGCTTCAGGGAAGTCACGCTTGTCCACCACGCGGAAACCCAGTACCCGGGTGTAGAAGTCCAGCGACTTCTCGATATCCTTGACGCGCAACATGGTGTGGTTGAAGACGAAGTGGGCGGTAGCGGCATCCGGTTGGGCGGTGACGCCAGGCAGGGTGTGCAGATCGTGCAGGCTCATGGGAACTCCTGAGACGGGGCCGGGCGCAGGGCACCGGCAAAACAGACAGGCTGGCCATGATACGGAAGTGCGCCGATTGCGCAAATGAAAGCGCCCTGCACGGGGCAGGGCGCTGGAATTAGAGGCCCGCATGTGCGGGCGCGTGGGGTCGCTAGTCCTTTAGCTGTCTCGATATTGAGCCAGCCCTTGTGAAAAAAGTGTGAAGTGTGCGTTGACGTTTCATCAGCGTACCCAACTTTCCACCGTGGCGCCCCCATACTGTTCTTTCCAGGCCTTGAGGCCGCGGTGGTTGCCGCCCTTGGTCTCGATCCGCTCGCCGGTGTGCGGGTTTTGATAAACCTTTACCACGCGTGGGCGGCGCTGTTGCTTGGGCGCTGGGCCGCTAGTCTTGGCTACCGCCTTGGGATCGAGGATGGCGATGATATCGCGCAGGCTCTTGTCATAGCTTTTCATCAGGCCGACTAGTTTCTGCTCGAATTCGATTTCGCGTTTGAGGCCGGCATCCTTTTTCAATGCCTCCAGTTGCGCCATCTGCTCCTGGAGCGCTTTTTCGGCAGCACGAAACTCTGCAAGTCTGGACACTGTAATCACTCCTGTACGTCGGTCGTGGCAGGGCGTGACGAACATTAAAACTACATAAAACGCCAGCCACGCAGGTGGGGTCTGCTGTTCGCTGATAGTGAGTGTAGACATTCATCGGGACTGGGTAAACAGCAAACTTTTGTAAGTAAGGCGGGAACTTTCCTAGTTTTGCGCGCGCTATTTCACGGTTTTTTTGCCGTTCCCCAGCGGTTCGTCTAGACCATGGTCCAATGGCGCGCGCCAGCGCCGTTGCGCGATCATTTCAGATGATGGCCGTTGATTGTTCGGCCTTGTCGCAGTGCCGTGGCCAGTTCGTGCCGCAGTGTGTATCCCGCCTTTGATTCTGGATGTGTCTTCGCATGTTTGCCCCTTTCCCCCTCGCCCCTGGGCGCCGTGTTGCCGGCCTGTTCCTCTTGTGTGCCGGCGTCAACGCCCAGGCCACCGGATTTCTTGAAGACAGCAGTGCCAAGGTCGAAGCACGCAATGTTTATTTCAACCGGGATTTTCGTGATGGCCAAAGCGGTTCCAGCCAAGGCGCTTCCAAGCGGGAAGAATGGGCGCAAGGTTTCATCCTTAATGTGCAGTCGGGTTATACCCAAGGGCCGGTCGGTTTTGGCGTAGATGCGCTGGGCATGTTCGGCTTCAAACTGGACTCGAGTCCGGCAGACAGTAACAGTGGCCTGCTGCCTTCTTCCGGTCATGACCCGCGGCACTCGGTTGACCAATATGCAAAGATGGGGCTGGCGGCCAAGGTCAAGGTGTCCAAGAGCGTGCTCAAATACGGCTCGATGATGCCTGATGTGCCATTGCTCAAATACAACGACGGCCGCTTGCTGCCCACCCTGTTCCATGGCGCCATGCTCACTTCTGAAGAAGTGCGCGACTTGAAGTTCACCCTGGCCCGCCTGGACAAATACACCGCGCGGGATTCCACTGACCGCCAGGACATCCGCGTGCACTGCAAGAACAAGCGCTATGCCTGCGATATCGAAGCTGACCACTTTGACCTGGCCGGTGTCGACTACCGCTTCAACGAGCGAATCAGCGCCCAGTACCAGGTGGCCAAGCTGGAAAATATTTACCGCCAGCACTTCCTCGGCCTGGTGGCCAGCCAGCCGTTGGCGTTGGGCAGCCTGTCGGCCGACCTGCGCCTGATCAAGAGTGATGACATTGGCAATGCCCGCGCCGGTGCAATCGACCATCGCGCCTTCAGCGGCATGCTCGGCTACAGCCTGGGTGGCCACAAGATCAGTGCCGGCTGGCAGCGGATGTATGGCGACAGCGCCATGCCGTACCTGGATGGCAGCAACCCGTATCTGGTCAACTATGCTCAGGTCAACGATTTCGCCGCCGCTCAGGAGCGTTCCTGGCAGGTGCGTTATGACTATGACTTCAAGGCGCTGGGTGTGCCCGGCCTGACCTTCTTCACCCGCTACATCAATGGCGACAATATCAAGGTGCCGGGCAGCAGGGCCGAAGGCAAGGAATGGGAACGCGACACCGAGTTCAAGTACCAGGTGCAAAGTGGCACTTTCAAGGATGTCAGCGTGCGCCTGCGTAATTCCACTTACCGTAGCAATTATGAAAAGTGGGCGCGTGACATGGATGAAACACGGGTGATTGTCAGCTACAACTTCTCGGTTTTCTAAGCGGGCGTTTTGCCAAATACCGGTAGCCGCCTGACAATGGCGGCTGGTTCCCGCAAAGGGCAAAGCAATGAAAGACCTGTTGTTGATCGGGATCGGTGCGGGTGACCCGCGCCAGGTCACTTATGAAGCAGTCGATGCACTGCGCCGCGCCTGCGTGTTTTTCGTGCTCGACAAGGGCAGCGACAAGGATGAGCTGGTACGCCTGCGCAAAGCCATTGTGCAGCGCTACCGCCCCGAGGGTGGCTATCGCCTGGTGCAGGTCGCCGACCCCCTGCGCGATGGCCAGGCAGATGACTACCTGGGTGCGGTGCAGGACTGGCACCGGCAGCGTGCTGCGCTGTATGCCCAACTGATCGAGCAGGAGATTGGCGACGGCGAAACCGGCGCCTTTCTGCTGTGGGGCGAGCCGACCCTTTACGACAGTACCCTGCGGATTCTCGATCTGGTCCGCGAGCGCGGCGTGGCGCTGCGCTTGCAGATCATTCCAGGCATCAGCAGTGTACAGGCGCTGGCGGCGCGTCATCAGGTGCCCCTCAACCGCATCGGCGAGCCGCTGACCGTGCTGCCAGGGCGGCGCCTGGCTGGGCATGGGCCTATCGACAACGTGGTGGTGATGCTCGACGGGCAGTGCGCGTTTGCTCAGCTCGATGATCCGGGGTTGGTGATCTACTGGGGCGCTTGCCTGGGTACCGAGGATGAAGTGCTGATTGCCGGGCCGTTGCAGGAGGTGAAGGCGCGGATACTGGAAGTGCGTGAACAGGAGAGGCGGCGTAAGGGGTGGATCATGGATACTTATTTGTTGCGCAGGGAGCTGTGAGTTGTGTGCCCTGTGCCGGCCTCTTCGCGGGTCAACCCGCTCCCACAGGACCGTCACGGCGTTCGAAACCCTGCGGTCTTTGTGCGAGTGGGCAAGCCCGCGAAGCAGGCGACACCGATTTCACGGGTGACCCAGAATGGCCACCACCTTGTCCCGCAACTGGTCGATGCTGAACGGCTTGCCGATCAGGTGCATGCCCTCGGGCACATTGATGCTGTCGGCATAACCACTGGCGAACAGCACGGGCAGCAGTGGCCGCAACTCGCGCGCTTTGCCTGCCAGCACATCGCCACGCATGTCCGGCAAACCCACATCGGTCATCATCAGTTCCAGCGGCTGGCTTGGGTTTGCGAGCACCTGCAGGGCGGCTTCGCCGTCTTCAGCCTCAATGACCGTGTAGCCCAACTCGTCGAGCACTTCGACCATCAGCATGCGTACGATGTCGTCGTCTTCGACTACAAGAAGATGCATGGTTCGGATCCTGTACAAATGAATGTCTTTTATCTGTGCGCCAAGTGACAACAGAAGTTCCCGAGGATACCGATCCCTGCAATCAGATGGAACGATTGGCGCACACCGCCTTCAAATACTGGCTAAATGCCCTGCCAGACCCGTCAAAGCTGGTTAGACTCGCTTATCAGGACGGCGCAGTGGCAGATAACAACAACGGTTGATCCGCCACTCTTTCCAATGGACTTTTTTTGCTCGGGCGTTTTCTCATGATTCAAGCAGCCTCGATAGACCAGCGAAGCTTTCGCAAGCTGTTGAGCCGCAACATCGGCCTCCCCCTGGGGGTGGGCCTGCTGGGGGCCGTAGCCTTCGTTGCGGTGATCAACTACCTGCTTTCGGCCATGCAGTGGGTCGAACACACCGATCGGGTCATCGGCAATGCCAACGAAGCGGTCAAGCTGTCGATCGACATGGAAACCGGCATGCGCGGTTTCCTGATCACCGGTGACGAGCGTTTCCTTGACCCCTACGAGGTGGCCAAGCCACGTATTCTCGGCAGCCTGCAAAGCCTGCGGGGCATGGTGGAGGACAACCCGCAGCAGGTCGACCGTATCGACCGGTTGATTGCTTTGCAGCAGGCCTGGAACGACTTCGGCAACGAGATGATTAACCTGCGCCGTAGCCAGGGCGATTACCAGGCCTCGATCGGCAACGGCCGGGGCAAGCGCATCACCGATGAAATCCGCAAGGAATTCGATGGCCTGATCAGCACCGAACAGCAACTGCGCATGGCCCGTAACGAAAAGGTCAGCTCTGTCACTGTGACGGCGATCTCGGCCTTCGTGCTGTTCATCGTTGGCCTCAGCGCCTTGCTGGCTTACCTGGGTCGTCGAGACCTGGTGGCGCTGTCGACCAGCTATGATGAGAACCTTCAGGCCCAGCAACGCTCGGCTCAGCGCCTGGAGCAGCAGGCTTGGTTGCGCAACGGCCAGACCCAGCTGGCTCAGCAGGTGCTCGGGCAACTGACCTTGCCCATGCTTGGTGACAACATCCTGCGCTTCTTTGCTTCTTATCTGGGCAGTGTAGTGGGCGCCGTGTATGTGCGCGATGAGCATGGCCGCCTGGTCCGGGTGGCCTGTTATGGCCTGGGCGCCGAAGAGCAGGCGCGCGAGCAGATCAGGCTGGACCACGACGGCCTGTTGGCTCAGGCCGTGCGTGAAGGCCGCCTGTTGCGCCTGGACAACCTGCCGGAAGACTTCTATCGCCTCAGTTCCGGCCTGGGCAGCGGCTTGCCTCGCAGTGCGCTGCTGATGCCGGCCACCGAGGACGGTCAGATCAACGGGGTGATCGAGCTGGGCTTTCTGCGCCCCCTGCAGGAGCGCGATGAAGAGCTGCTGGAACGGGTCGGCGGCAACCTGGGCATGTCGATCGAGAGTGCCCGTTATCGTCAGCGGCTGCAGGAAGTGCTGGCCGAAACCCAGCAGCTGAATGAAGAGCTGCAGGTGCAGCAGGAAGAGCTCAAGACTGCCAACGAAGAGCTCGAAGAGCAGTCACGGGTGCTCAAGGAGTCCCAGGCCCACCTGGAGACCCAACAGGCTGAGCTTGAGCAGACCAACGAGCAGTTGTCGGAACGCACCGATGCGCTGGACCGCAAGAACGAAGAGCTGGGCCGGGCACAGCTGGAGCTGCAGGCCCGCGCCGACGACTTGCAGCGATCGAGCAAGTACAAGTCCGAATTCCTCGCCAACATGTCCCATGAGCTGCGCACGCCGCTCAACAGCTCGTTGATCCTGGCCAAACTGCTGGCAGAAAACGGTGAGGGCAACCTCAGCGAGGAGCAAGTCAAGTTCGCCGAATCCATCTACTCGGCAGGCAACGACCTGCTCAACCTGATCAACGACATTCTCGACATTGCCAAGGTTGAGGCCGGCAAGCTTGAAGTGCGCCCCGAGACCACCCAGGTCGAGCGCCTGGCCGAAGGCTTGCGCGGCATGTTCCAGCCACTTGCCGGCCACAAAGGCCTGGCCTTCGACGTCAAGCTCGAGCCGCAGGTGCCGGCCACGCTGTTCACGGATCGTCAGCGCCTGGAGCAGATCCTCAAGAATCTGCTGTCCAACGCCATCAAGTTCACTGAGCGTGGCCAGGTCAGCATGAACGTCAGCTACCAGCCTGGCAGCGGTATTGTGTTCGCCGTGCGTGACAGCGGTATCGGTATTGCTGCCGATCAGCACCAGGCGATCTTTGGCGCCTTCCACCAGGTCGATGGCACCAGCAACCGCCGCTATGGTGGCACTGGCCTGGGTCTGTCGATCTCCCGGGACCTGGCGCATCTGCTCGGTGGCCAGATCAATGTCGAGAGCAGCCCAGGCCAAGGCAGTGTGTTCAGCCTGATTTTGCCGGAACGCTATGCCGCCGATGCCGAAGACATCGAGCCGCAAAGCCTGCGCCCCGCCGTCGACGCGTTGCCGCCAGCACCGCAAGTGCCGGTGGCCGCTGCCGCCATGCGCCTGGTACCGACCTTTGCCGACGACCGCGAGCATGCCCCCTTCGATTCCCGTTGCATTCTGGTGATCGAAGACGAGCCAAACTTTGCCCGCATTCTGTTCGACCTTGCGCACGAACTGGGCTACAGCTGCCTGGTGGCCCATGGCGCCGACGAAGGCTTCGAGCTGGCGGCCCAATACATACCGGATGCGATCTTGCTGGACATGCGCCTGCCCGACCACTCGGGGTTGACCGTGCTGCAGCGGCTCAAGGAGCAGGCCGGCACCCGCCATATCCCGGTGCACATCATTTCGGTGGAAGACCGCGTCGAGGCAGCCATGCACATGGGGGCGGTGGGGTATGCGGTAAAACCCACCAGTCGTGAGGAGCTCAAGGAAGTCTTCGCGCGCCTGGAAGCCAAGCTGACGCAAAAGCTCAAGCATATCCTGCTGGTGGAGGACGACGACCTGCAGCGCGAGAGCATCGCCCGGCTGATTGGCGACGACGACGTCGAGATCACTGCCGTGGCCATGGCTCAGGATGCCTTGGCGCTGTTGCGCGAGAACATCTACGACTGCATGATCATCGACCTCAAGCTGCCGGACATGCTCGGCAACGAGCTGCTCAAGCGCATGACCGCCGAGGATATCCGTTCCTTCCCGCCGGTGATCGTGTACACCGGGCGCAACCTGACCCGCGAAGAAGAAGCCGATCTGCTCAAGTACTCGCGGTCGATCATCATCAAGGGCGCGCGTTCGCCGGAGCGCCTGCTCGATGAAGTGACGTTGTTCCTGCACAAGGTAGAATCGCAGCTGTCCAACGAACGCCAGCGCATGCTCAAGACCGCCCGCAGCCGCGACAAGGTGTTCGAGGGGCGCAAGGTGCTGCTGGTGGACGACGATGTGCGTAATATCTTTGCCCTGACCAGTGCCCTGGAGCACAAGGGCGCCATCGTCGAGATTGGCCGTAACGGCCGCGAGGCCATCGAGCGCCTGGAGCAGCATGATGACATCGACCTGGTGCTGATGGACGTGATGATGCCTGAAATGGACGGCTTCGAGGCCACCCGGTTGATCCGCCAGCAAGCGCGCTGGCGCAAACTGCCGATCATCGCCGTGACCGCCAAGGCCATGAAGGATGACCAGCAGCGTTGCCTGCAGGCCGGCGCCAATGATTACCTGGCCAAACCGATTGACCTGGACCGTTTGTTCTCGTTGATTCGTGTATGGCTGCCGCAACTGGAGCGAATTTGACTAGCGAACGTAACACCGACATCGAAATCCGCTTGCTGATCGAGGCCATCTATCTCAAGTACAGCTACGATTTCCGCAACTATTCCGGCGCCTCGATCAAGCGCCGGATCCTGCATGCGCTGCGCCAGTTTGATTGCCTCACGGTGTCGGCGCTGCAGGAGCGCGTGCTGCACGACCCCGGCATGTTCATGCAGTTGCTGCAGTACCTGACGATCCCCGTCAGCGAGATGTTCCGCGACCCTGACCACTTCCTTGCCGTGCGCAACGAAGTGGTGCCGCTGCTGCGTACCTGGCCTTCGATCAAGGTATGGATCGCGGGCTGCAGCACGGGGGAGGAGGTGTATTCCATGGCCATCCTGTTGCGTGAGGAAGGGCTGCTTGAGCGCACCATCATCTACGCCACCGACATCAACCCGCATTCGCTGGACAGGGCCAAGCAGGGGATCTACTCGATGCAGAGCATGCGCGAGTACGAAGAAAACTACCGGCTGGCCGGCGGCCGTCGTGACTTTAGCGAGTACTACACAGCGGCCTATGGCAACGCCATCATGGACAGCAGCCTGCGCGATAACGTGACCTTCGCCGACCACAGCCTGGCCACCGACAGCGTATTCTCCGAGACCCAACTGGTGTCGTGCCGCAATGTGCTGATCTACTTCAACAAAGAGCTGCAGGACCGCGCCCTCGGGCTGTTCCATGAGTCGCTCTGCCATCGGGGTTTCCTGGTGCTGGGCAGCAAGGAGTCGGTGGATTTTTCGGCCTACAGCGATCGTTTCGAGCCGCTGGTCAAGCCCGAACGGATCTTCCGTAAATCATGAACGGCGTACGCGCAGTGGTGATCGGCGCCTCGGCGGGCGGTGTGGCGGCATTGTTCGAGGTGCTTGGCGCGTTGCCGCCAGCGTTCGCCATACCTGTGCTTTGCGTGCTGCACCTGCCGGACGACCGCCACAGCCAACTGGCCGAAGTGCTGCAGCGTCGCTTGCATCGCCCGGTATGCGAGGCCGCTGACAAGGCGCAGATCAGCAGCGGGCGGATCTACGTGGCGGGGCCGGGTTACCACCTGTCGGTGGAGCACGACCTCACGCTGTCGCTGAGCCAGGAAGACCCCGTGCATTTCTCCCGTCCAGCGATCGATTTCCTGTTCATCTCGGCGGCCGATGCCTATGGCGAGGGCCTGCTTGGCGTGCTGCTCACCGGTGCCAACGAAGACGGCGCCAGAGGGCTTTCCTATATCAAGAACAACGGGGGCCGCACGATCGTCCAGGACCCTCGCGACGCACAGGTCTCCCTGATGCCGGAGGCCGCCCTGGCCCTGCATCAGCCCGACCATATCCTTACTCTGAGTGGTATCGGGCAGCTGCTCGCGACCTTGGAATACAGCGCATGCTAAGCCACACCATCGCCAAACTGCTGATCGTCGACGACCTGCCGGAAAACCTTCTGGCGCTCGATGCCCTTATCCAGGGCGAAGACCGCGAAGTGCACCAGGCCCAGTCTGCCGAAGCTGCGTTGTCGTTGCTGCTTGAGCACGAGTTCGCGCTGGCCATCCTCGATGTGCAGATGCCGGGCATGAACGGTTTCGAACTTGCCGAGCTGATGCGCGGCACCGACAAGACCAAGAATATCCCGATCGTTTTCGTCAGCGCGGCGGGCCGCGAGATGAATTATGCCTTCAAAGGCTACGAGAGCGGGGCCGTGGACTTTCTGCACAAACCGCTCGACACCCTGGCAGTGAAAAGCAAAGTCTCGGTGTTTGTTGACCTGTTCCGCCAGCGCAAGGTGCTTGGCCGGCAATTGGAAGCCCTGGAGCACAGCCGCCAGGAGCAGGAACTGCTGCTCAGCCAGTTACAGGTGGCGCGAGGTGAGCTTGAACATGCAGTGCGCATGCGTGACGACTTCATGTCGATCGTCTCACATGAGGTGCGCACACCGCTCAATGGCCTGATCCTGGAAACCCAGTTGCGCAAGATGCACCTGGCACGGGGCAACCTGGAAGCCTTCAGCGCCGACAAGCTGCAAGCGATGGTCGAACGCGACGAGCGGCAGATCAACAGCCTGATCCGGTTGGTCGAGGACATGCTTGATGTGTCACGCATCCGCACCGGTAAATTGTCGCTACGCCCCAGGCTGTTCGATCTCGGTCAACTGGTGCGTGGGTTGGTGGAAAACTTCACCGCGCAAGCCATGGCGCTGGACACCCACATCGAACTGCAGCGGTGTGAAGGATTGAAGGGTGAGTGGGACGAATTCCGGATTGAACAAGTAGTGGCCAACCTGTTGTCCAATGCAATGCGTTACGGCGAGCGCAAGCCGGTGGAGGTACGGGTGTTCGAGCAAGCGGGGATGGCCTGGGTGCAGGTTCAGGATCACGGCATTGGGATAAGCGCGGCCAACCAGCAGCGCATTTTCCAGCAGTTCGAACGGGTCGCTGCCCTGCAAGCCAGCGGGGGCTTGGGGCTGGGGTTGTACATATCCGAGCAGATCGTGCAAGCGCATGGTGGGCGGATACACGTTGAAAGCGAGGAAGGCAAGGGCGCCACATTCACCCTGCAATTGCCGCTGGCAACATTCAAAGAACAAAACGACCAGGCGCGGGCAACCTCTGCGTAAGCTTGGGGTCTGATGGCCAACTGTAAGAATTTCAAGGCGTTAACATGAGTGAAGATGCACAAGATGTGGTGTTGGTCGTCGAGGACGAACCGGCGATTCGCATGATTTTGCGCGATTACCTGGCGGGTGAGGGGTACCACGTGCTGGTTGCCGAAGATGGCGAGCAGGCGTTTGCGATCCTGGCCAGCAAACCGCACCTGGACCTGATGGTGACGGACTTCCGTTTGCCGGGTGGTATCTCCGGCGTGGAGATTGCCGAGCCCGCGGTGAAATTGCGACCAGACCTGAAGGTGATCTTCATCAGTGGCTACCCGGCCGAGATCCTCGAGTCTGGCAGCCCGATCACCCGCAAGGCACCGATCCTGGCCAAGCCGTTTGACC